>CAYUFZ010000508.1:0-1518 GCA_964444025.1 uncultured Emticicia sp. | reverse complement strand
ATTTTGAAGATATTTCAGGAGCTTTAAACCGTGATGAAATGAAAAAAATTATGGCTGGTTCGGGGACCTCTTGTTCAACAAAATGTACGCCTCGAAATGCTACAGGTCCAATCGGTTGTTATCCATCTAATGGAACATCTGGCACCTGTAGATGTTTAGATGCTGATAAAAGTTGTTCCTAAATAGTTTTAGAATGTTATTTTTGATTGAGTTATACATCGAAAATAACATTCTAATTAATGTTGAAAAAATGAAAAATCTAAAAATATGAATGCTAAATTTTGTTATCTTCTTTTTTTTGTATTGCTATCCATTTGCTTTGAAGTAAATGCTCAAAAGAAATTTACCATAAAACTACAATTCTCTAAATATACTGATAATACGAGTATTCAATTAAAATATGATAATGGAAGAGAAGAGATTCACGTTCAGTCTGTTCTGAAAAATAATTCTATCGTAATCACCGATATTTTTTATTCTAAATATGCTACAATATTAATAAGTTACTCACAGGGAAACTATAATTATAATGACAGTTTCTGGGTCTCAGATAAGCCTTCTACAATCATTTTTTTGAATAATTCAAAGGATGAACCATTCAAAAAATATAAATTAACAAATGCATACAATATTAAATATATGGGGGAGGAGAAATTTGTAAAATTTATGGCTGCTGAAGATAAGGATTTTTTTGATTTTATTACTAAAAATGGAGCTAATATGAATGATTCATTAGTGCAAATTGCGTTTAAAAAAGGAGCAATACGTAGTAAAAGAAAGGTAGAATTTATAAAAGAAAATGGTAATTTATATTATGCGTTTTGGCTTTTTAGAAAAGAAGTTGCATTTTGTGATACAAGCATAGCTACTTTGATGGATATATACGATAAAACTTTTCCTGATAGTTTCAAAAAAAGTGTTGAGGGTGCAGAAATTACAAAAATATTAAATGGAAGAGCATTAAAAAAAGGTTCTCAAGCTCCTATCTTCATAACTAAGGACGTAACAGGCAAAATAATATCATTAGATAACTATAATAATAAGTTTGTATTACTCACTTTTTGGGCTTCTTGGTGCGGTCCTTGTGTGGAAGAAATTCCCGCATTAAAAAAAATAAGAGAGACTTATCCATCAAATAAATTAGAATTAATTTCAGTAACGCTTGACGAGGACTCAACAAAGTTTGCAGAAGCTGTAAAAAAATATCAAATAAATTGGAAGCAAATTTATGGTGATAAAGATTTAGTTAAGAAATATGGGGTTATTGGTATCCCAGAGATATATTTAATTGATAAAATAGGAAAAATAATTTATAAAGAAGAAGAGGAAAAAGATTATAATGCAGAATTGTTTATTCTAAATGAGTTGCTTAAGGAAAAAATATTGAAATGAGTCTTAAAGATTTATAAAATTTGAAAAGCAAAAACATGAAAAGGTTTTGTCTAATATTTTTTGTTAAGAGTATGTTTAAAAATTAAATTTTACAATTAGCTTATTTTTAAAATTTAATTTGGTTTT
>CAYUFZ010000507.1:0-1521 GCA_964444025.1 uncultured Emticicia sp. | reverse complement strand
GGATGCTTGAAATTTTGAGTAAAGAAAGCAGGTAAGTCAAGAATGTTTTCTCCACCGACCAATGCACCAGCAATACTATGTTGCCGAGATTCCAGAAGTGAAGCCAAAGCAATGGCCTGTGTCAGATGCCCTCTTCCTTCCCCTTGAATAATAAATAGACATTTCATCGGGTTGATATTATAAAACCGCTACTCGGCTCATGGTAAAATTTTGGTTGTTAGATTCCAAATCATCTTCCCAATCATCATCTGAATGATGGGCGTTTTGTTCGGTATAGTACAAAAGACTCCAATTTCCTTCAAAATCCTCTACCAATGCCGACATTGTTTCGACCCAATCGCCAGAATTTAGATATAAAATACCATTAATCTCACGCAAAGCAGGTTGATGAATATGCCCACAGATGATTCCGTCGCATGATTTTGCAATGGCCAATTCAGCTAATTTTTCCTCAAAATCATTGACATAATTGACTGCTAACTTGACTTTTTGTTTTACGACCTGAGACAATGAATAATACGATTTTCCACGTTTTTCTCGATAAATATTATAAATTTTATTGAGCCAAAGTAAAAAAGTATAGCCCAAATCGCCCAAATGTGCCAACCACTTCATGTTCGTTGTGATGCTATCAAAAATATCACCATGGGTAATATAGAACCTTTTATTGCCAGAATGAATAATCAAATCTCGGCGAATTTGAAATTGTTTGCCCACTACCAAAGGTAATATTTGGTCTAAAAAATCATCGTGATTCCCTCTAATATAGGTCACTTTGGTATCGTGTTTGTCCATCATTTTCAGAACAACCCTGAAAAAAGCGGTATGTTTTTTCTTCCAATTTCCATATTTTTTCAAAGCCCAACCATCAATAATATCTCCATTGAGAATTAATCGCTCACAACGATACTGCTTTAAAAATTCAGTAACTTCTTTTGCCTTTGAACCTGCGGTTCCTAAATGTATGTCTGATAAGACAATCGTCCGGAAATGTTTATGCTTTTTCATAATACAAAATTCCAAATCAAATATAAATTACTGATTACCAATACATTAAGATTATGTAAAGATTTTAATCAAAAAGTGGATGTATTTGTAAAAAATTGTTTCGATATTTGAAAAAAATCACTTTATTTGAATAATAATGCAGTTATTTCATACCATCAAAGACGTTCAAAATTATCTAAAATCTCCTGAAAATTTGGGGAAAAGTATCGGGTTTGTACCGACTATGGGAGCTTTACACCAAGGGCATCTTTCGCTGATTCAGCGGTCAAAGCAAGAGAATGATTTGACTATTTGTAGCATTTTTGTCAATCCTACACAATTCAATAATCCAGAGGATTTGCTCAAGTATCCAAGAACTTTGGAAAACGATTGTTTATTATTAAAACAAGTCCATTGCGACATCGTCTTTGCTCCTTCTGCTGAAGAAATGTACCCTAATTTACCTGCCTTGAGTATGGATTTTGGGAATTTGGAGCATGTCATGGAAGGGAAATTCAGACCTGGTCACTTCAA
>CAYUFZ010000506.1:0-1538 GCA_964444025.1 uncultured Emticicia sp. | reverse complement strand
CCAATTGTTATGTTTGCCACTTCCATTGATTCCTGCAAATGGTTTTTCGTGGAATAATACTTCAAAATTATGTTTTCTTGCCACTTTTCGCATCAAATCCATCAATAGTATATTGTGGTCGCAAGCTAAATTTACCTCTTCAAAAGTTGGAGCCGCTTCAAATTGTGCTGGAGCTACCTCATTGTGTCGGGTTCTGATAGGAATGCCAAGTTTTAGGGCTTCAAATTCAAAATCTACCATAAAGGCATTTACCCTTGGTGGAATAGACCCAAAATAGTGGTCATCTAATTGTTGGCCTTTTGCTGGTGGATGCCCAAATACCGTTCTTCCTGCCATCATCAAATCAGGACGAGCATTAAACAAGGATTTATCTACCAAAAAATATTCTTGTTCGACTCCCAATGTTGCCGAGACCTTCTCGACATGTCTATCAAAAATTGTCGCAACTTCCGTCGCTGCTTTATCCAAAATATGCAGAGATTTTAGCAGAGGAGACTTTGAGTCCAGTAATTCACCGGTATATGATACAAAAATAGAAGGAATGCAGAGTGTACCTGTCCCCGCTTCATTATACATAATAAAAGCAGGCGAAGTAGGATCCCAGGCAGTATAGCCTCTGGCTTCAAATGTGGCACGTATCCCTCCGTTTGGAAACGAAGAAGCGTCAGGCTCTTGTTGGGTCAATGCACTTCCTTTAAACTTCTCAACAGCTTTCCCGTCTCCATTGATGTCAAAAAAAGCATCATGTTTTTCAGCCGAGCCACCTGTCAGTGGTTGAAACCAGTGGGTATAGTGTGTAGCACCTTTAGAGACTGCCCACGATTTCATGGCAGCAGCGACTTCATCTGCAATTTCTCTATCGATTTTATCTCCACTTTTAATGGCAGCGGTTACTTTCATATATGCCTCTGGGGAGAGCATTGCTCGCATGACTTCATCATTGAAAATATTTGAACCATAAAATTCAGTCACTTTACCTGAAGGAATTTCTACTTTTGCGGATACTCGGTTTTGAGCTTCTTCTACCGCTTTGAATCTTAATCTTGCCATAACTAAATGTGTTTACGAATAATATAATCTTAAATTTTATGGTGGAGCTGTATTTTACAGCTGAAAAATACTAAATTTTTTTATAAATACGGAATAATTTTTTAGTTAATCTAAAAATAGATTGATTATCAGTTAATTAGCAAATATCCCCGCATTATTTTTTATATTTATGTTTTCTTGTTCTATATTTGAACCAAATTAATTAAATCTTAATAATTGAATGAAACAACGATTCCAATTTTTATTTCTATATTTTTCATTTTGGGTGGTTTTCTTTATAGCTGCGAGATTTATTTTTTTAACTTACCACATTGAGGATACCAAACAGCTGACACTTGAGACTATCTTTGGGATTTTTGCAAATGGCATTCGAATGGATTTTTCTATGGCGGGATATTTGTCGATTATTCCTTTTGCACTGGTCGCATTTTCTAATTTCCTGAAAAAAAGTAAACTCGAAAATTATATTTTTTCTTATACGTTTGTTG
>CAYUFZ010000505.1:0-1542 GCA_964444025.1 uncultured Emticicia sp. | reverse complement strand
GCAGAAAAAAGGAAGGAGCAAGATTTGCTTTTAATGAAAGTTATGCTCGAAGAAAACGATTTTGACAAAGAACTCGCTCTAATTGATTATCGCTTTATAAAGCGATGTATGAACGTAATGCAGGTTAATACATTGTGTTTCAATTCACGTTACAGACAAAATAATCGAAAAAATAACGTTCGAGATGAAATATTGAATTTTGTAGAACTTGCAATAAATGAGATGCACAAGTCTGGGTACATGATTGGCGAAGAAGTGTGCCTCAAAAAAGAGCAAATTAAGGAGTTTCTCTTTGATTTTACTTTTAAATATAAAAAAGCAAAGGGTAAAGTTAAGAAGCGAATACATTTAGACACGATGAAATTTTCCGCAAAAAGTAAAGAGGATGCTGAATTGCTCTTAAAAAATAGACTAAAAAAGCTCAAAGAGGAGCTTATCGAAATTGTTAGCTGTAAACATACAGTAACTCATGCAATTACAATCGAAAATGAATTAGTAAATATTAATTTGTTGCGATTATTAGATTAATTCACCACTCCCCGGGGGTATTTTTACTCATAAAATAATTATGAAATTAGAATTAAAAGCGTACAAATGTATATTTCCAGACTTTTTTATTGGAGCATACAATCATTATATGTGGCAAGATGATAAACAGTTTGAAATTATTTATGGAAAAAATCAAAAAGATGCCGTAAATAAAAAATGCAAACTTGACAAATACTCTTTTTGGGAGTTAAAAAAACATATAAAAACAAGGAGATTTCCAGAGATGGACTTGTATTCGTTTGAACATAGCCCACTTTTGAAAAACTTATCTGAAAAGCAAATAAATCATTTAACACACTCTTTAGGTGTAGAAATTGGCAAACTTTGTCCTGAATATTTCTACAGAAACTATTCTGTTTACAATGAGAGAAACAAAGATTGCGAGTACTTAGTAAGTATTGGATTAATGGATAATTGGCAAAAATTAGACAATCAAGTTTATGCAGTGACAGAAAAAGGAATTGAAGCTGTAAAGACGCTGCTATTAAGTAGGCTTAATAATATTGATGTTTTAGCTTGACCGATAACTATTATATATGAAAAATGAATTTATTTACCCTAAATTATCAGCTATTGAGTTAGTTTGGGATAATGAGGAAAAGCACATGATTAGTTGCATGAACGATTATTTTAAACAAGGTTTCTCTGAAATTGAAATCGCAATATGTGATAATCGCACTGGCAAAGAATATATTTCAGCAAAAGTAAAAGCTGAAAATTTCTATAAGTCAGAAGCATACCTAAATCATTATTTATTACTAGAGAAAAAAATATTAGATTAATTTACTATTCTTTATAACTTGAATAAGTCATGTCAAAAAAAACACTAGAAATTGAAGTAACAATGAAGTACACAATTGAAGTTGATTCAGAAAACTCAATCGTCAAAGAGTACGAATAGAACTTTTATCTTATGCTTGTCTGCCATAAAAAGAAAATCATTGATTCTCTTTTTAAGCCCATCCTTATCCGTTTCCCAAAGCAAGTTGTGCA
>CAYUFZ010000504.1:0-1543 GCA_964444025.1 uncultured Emticicia sp. | reverse complement strand
TATTTTAGAATCAATGCTGCCGGAACTGGGCAGTTTGAGCGTACATTAATCGTTGCGGATGAGGGTTCTTATGTGAGTTATTTGGAAGGATGTACTGCTCCTATGAGAGATGAAAACCAACTTCATGCAGCGGTGGTAGAGATATTTGCCCACGAAAAGGCAGAGGTGAAGTACTCAACGGTGCAAAATTGGTATCCTGGAGATAAAGACGGGAAGGGGGGAATCTATAACTTTGTAACCAAAAGAGGCTTGTGTTTTGGCAATGCTTCTAAAATTTCATGGACACAAGTAGAAACGGGTTCGGCAATTACTTGGAAATATCCTTCAGTGGTATTGAAAGGAGATAATTCGATAGGGGAGTTTTATTCTGTTGCTGTAACGAATAATATGCAGCAAGCTGATACGGGTACGAAAATGATTCACTTGGGTAAAAATTCTAAAAGTAGAATCGTTTCTAAGGGTATATCGGCAGGTAGAAGTCAGAATTCTTATCGAGGATTGGTTGAGGTTGCCAAAAGAGCAGACAATGCAAGGAATTTCTCGCAATGTGATTCTTTGTTATTAGGTGATAAGTGTGGGGCTCATACATTTCCTTATATTGAGGTAAAAAATTCTTCTGCAAGTGTTGAACACGAAGCGACTACCTCGAAAATAGGCGAAGACCAGTTGTTTTACTGCAATCAACGAGGTATTCCAACGGAGCAGGCTGTCGCACTGATTGTGAATGGATATGTGAAAGAAGTGTTGAATCAATTGCCGATGGAGTTTGCGGTTGAGGCACAAAAATTATTGGAAATCTCTTTGGAAGGCAGTGTAGGTTGATTGTCTGTAAAAAGTGTATAAAAGTAAATCTTGGCAAATTTGAGGGCTTTTTCCTGATAATTTGCCAAGATTTTTTGCTTTTATCTAAACCAAGGGAATGGAACGGTTGAATTTTTCTTCTAAAGAGATAAAAGTTTCGGTACGCTGGATTCCATCTACTTTTTGAACCTTATCATGCAATACCTCTCTGAGGTGTTGGGTGTCTTTGCAGACAATTTTGGCAAAAATACTGTATTGTCCAGTCGTATAATTGATGCTTACTACTTCCGGTATTTTTTCAAGAGCATTGGCTACATTTTCATATAATTCGCTTTTGTCAAGATAAATCCCTAAAAAAGCACTGATGTCCCAACCCAACTTAATGGGGTCAATCAATAGTTGAGAACCTCTGACGATACCCATTGCTTCCATTTTATTCATTCTGACATGAACAGTCCCACCAGAAACGAAGATTTTTTCGCCAATAGCAGTGTATGGCATTTTGGCATCTTGCATGAGCAAAGAAAGAATCTTGAGGTCTGTTTTATCAATTTCTAAATTTTTGTCCATTTTTAAAAATATTTATTGATAATTTTTTAACAAATATATCGTTTTTTTTAAAAAAATAAAAATATTAATTATTTTTTATAAAATATTTGCAATGTATATGATTTTAGTATTAACTTTGTAGCATCAAAATAAGAGAAAGAGATGAAGTTTTGAATAAATCTTATTTGTTACG
>CAYUFZ010000503.1:0-1549 GCA_964444025.1 uncultured Emticicia sp. | reverse complement strand
AAAGATAGTCTCGAAACCATCCAGACAAAGAAATGTGCCATTTACGCCAAAATTCGTTGATAGATGTTGAAAAATATGGAGCGTCAAAATTCTCCATCAAACGGAAACCCATCACTTTTGCAGCCCCGAGGGCAATATCAGAATACCCCGAAAAGTCGCAATATATTTGAAAAGTGAAGAATAAAGTTGCCAAAAGTAGAGTAGAGCCACTATGTTCGAGCGGATTATCGTAGCAATAATCAACGACCAAAGCAAGCCTATCTGCGATAACGACTTTTTTGAACATTCCCCATGCCATTCGCATCAAGCCTTCTTTGAATAATTCCCAATCAAACTTAAAATATTCATGAAATTGCCAAAGAACATTTTGAGGTCGTTCTATAGGGCCGGCAACGAGTTGAGGGTAAAACATGACGTACAAGGCATAAATACCAAAATCTTTTTCAGATTTTTGATTGCCACGATAGACTTCTATCGTGTAGCTCATCGCTTGAAAAGTATGAAAAGAAAGCCCGATAGGCAATATTATTTGTAGTAAATCAAATGGTGCATGAACCTCTAATCTATTTAAAATATGATTGAGATTTTCGATAAAAAAATTATAATATTTGAAATATGCCAAAAAACCTATATTACTGATAAGGCTTAAAATAAGTAGCAGTTTACGTCGTGTCCCTTGGGCTTTTTCAATCCAAATGCCAGCAAAATAATCGACGATGATTGTAACCAAAAGAATGAGGATATAAATAGGCCTAAATACCGCATAGAAATAACAACTGGCGAGTAGCAATAACCAAATTCTTCCACGATGCCTCAGACTAAAATAAGCGAGGGTAACAAAAATGAAAAAGAAAATAAATTGTAAAGAATTAAATAACATTTCCCTAAAATTGGACGAATTGTAAATTATTCTCAAAGTTCATTCTATTTCATCGAGTTTCAAAGAAAAAAGGTTTAGAAAAATGAAGTTTTTAAATTTATAAAAGTTTTTTTTGGTTAAAATTTTGATTTTTAAATTTGAAACTGTACCTTTGCACCACGATTAAGGTTCCGTAGCTCAGTTGGATAGAGCAACAGATTTCTAATCTGTGGGTCATAGGTTCGAATCCTATCGGGATCACAAATAGCAGTTTTTCGACTAAATTTGATACAAATATACCTCGTAACTGCCTAATTCAAAACAATATAGTCTAAAAAATACCCGTGTTATCGGAAATGTTAAATCATTCGGTGGCACGGGTTTTTTGCTTTTTTCGTGCCACCGAATTGCAAATGTTTATTAAAATTTGTTATTAAAAGGTGACATCTTTGCAGGTTTATAAATTTTTTTAAAAATATAAATTTGCGAATTCAATGAAAAAAAAGAATGGAAATCCTATTCTGGAGGCATCAATCGAGGCTCCAAAAATCAATTAATTTATGTTCTATTTATTGCCGAGTGACTGTCGATGGCAAACGTGTAGAGCTAGGCTCCACAAATATTGAAATCCCTTTCGATGATTTTGATACCAAAAGACAGCAGGTATTAGAAACAAACACTCATTCAATG
>CAYUFZ010000502.1:0-1558 GCA_964444025.1 uncultured Emticicia sp. | reverse complement strand
CCGAAGAATTGAACAAAATCGAAGAAATTTTAGCGTAATCAATAGCAAGGGAGGGTTTGTAAAAATCTTCCCTTTTCTTTCAAATAAAGATATGCAATACCGAATTTTAGGAAAAACAAATTTCAAAATCTCTGAGCTAAGTCTAGGGACTTGGCAAGTTGGAGGCAAATGGGGAGATGAATTCAGCCATGAAAATGCTGAAAAAATTCTACAAACTGCTGCCGATAATGGCATTAATTTCATCGATACGGCAGACGTGTATGGAAATGGAGAAAGTGAAAAAGCGGTTGGAAGGTTTGTTAAAAGTCGCTCTGAAAAAATCTATGTGGCCACTAAATGCGGCAGACAATTACAGCCACATCTCAACGAAGCCTACCAGCCATCTGTCTTACGAAAATTTGTAGAAGACAGCCTTAAAAACATGGGATTGGAGACATTAGATTTAATACAACTTCACTGCCCCCCTACCCAAGTTTATTATCGTCCAGAAATCTTTGAATTATTCGATAGACTCAAATCAGAAGGGAAAATCCAACATTTAGGCATCAGTGTCGAGAAAGTAGAAGAAGCCTTAAAAGGAATCGAATATGAAAACGTATGCAGTGTTCAGATTATTTTCAATATTTTTAGACAAAGACCCGCTGAATTGTTTTTTGAACAAGCTCAAAAACGCAACATCGGAGTAATTGTCCGAGTTCCGTTGGCAAGTGGTCTACTGACGGGAAAGTTTTCAAAAAGTTCTACTTTCACCTCAGGTGACCACCGAAATTTCAACAGAAATGGAGAAATGTTTGACAAAGGTGAAACTTTTTCAGGCATTAATTATGAGAAAGGGCTAGAAGCAACCGAACAACTGAAGGCATTATTTCCGAACCAAGAAAACCTCTCTCCAATAGCTTTGCGATGGATTTTACAACACCCAGCCGTCAGCACCGTTATTCCTGGGGCATCTTCTTCGGCTCAAGTCATTTCCAACCTGAATGCCTTAGAATACCCTGAGCTTGACCAAAATCAACTATCAGAAATTCAAGCTATTTACAGCAATTATATTAAAAGCGAAGTACACCACCTTTGGTAAAATCTAACTTATACGATGAAAAAAATCATTCTTTTCTTGGGTATCACTGCCAATCTCTTCGCTCAAGAACCTGTGATGAAATCTCAGGTTTATGCTTGGGATAGCCTAAAAGTTATCGAACGAACCCAAGGACAAAGTCGTCCGATATTGAGTCAGTCCAATGATAATTTCAAGTTAATAAAAGCCCATGTAAGCACCGTTTTTCCTAAAAAGCGGATGCGTCCAGAGGTATATAGACAAGAAAATGAAGAATTGATTGAAGCTATTTTAGACGAAGAGGGTTTTGACTATTCATCGGTGAAGTTATGATACCAATACCTGAAAGTGTAGTTCAACGTCACGACTTAAAAGGTGCAATTGAACAAATAAAAGAATTAAACCACATGGTGAATCTACGTGATACATTACCAATACCTGAAAGTGTTGCAGCATCTGTAAAGCTGACACCTGAAACAAGATGGAAAGCTAAACGTCAAGAAT
>CAYUFZ010000501.1:758-1573 GCA_964444025.1 uncultured Emticicia sp. | reverse complement strand
TGAATCCTTGATTTCTCTTGCCGAATACCAGATTTATGGTGTTAACATTAGTGAAAATAAGTTCATTGAATATCCTGAACAATTAATAGTTCGACAATTTTACCCATATTTTATTTATAATTCTTACACTGATAAAATTTTAGTCGTAAAAAATAAAAGTGACTTGATGGATTCCGTCAAAATTTACACACCAGAACAATTTCTTGGGAAAAAACAAATCGTCAGTAAACTTTACAAACCCGTCAACGAAGACCAAAACAAATTCCTTGCCGGAACTGCCTTTTTCTTGCTAATCACAGGGATTTCGGTCTTCTATTATCGAAAAAAATACAAAAAACTACCCATTTATACACAAATTCATCGAAATGTACCTAAAATAGAAGCTTTGCTCGAGGAAGATGAATATAAGATTTTCAAACTCATTTTTGATAATTATCCCAATAAAATACCCTATTTGGAATTGATGTCGCAAGCCGACTATAAAGTCAGTTACGATACACAAAAGAAAAAACTCAGAACTTCTTTAGACGAAATCGACAACAAAATCCAAGAGCTGTTGAATTTAGAAGAATCGATTTTTGTCTATGCCAAAAATGAGAGTGATAAAAGAATGAAAGAAGTGAAAATTAAGTAGAAAAGATGAAGACATTAGCATTTATAACCTTGTGTTTTGGCGTTTTACCCTTAAATATCATTGCCCAAAAATATCGGACAATGTATAAGTTGCCAACTAACAATTATTCTTTATTTTGCCATAAAGATAGCTATTTCTTTATCAGTAAGGACACAACCTATGAAACCAAAGATGCCATACA
>CAYUFZ010000501.1:0-748 GCA_964444025.1 uncultured Emticicia sp. | reverse complement strand
ACATTGGGAAATATATCCTAATAAAATACATGTTGGGGAAACTATCCTAAATGCCATCAATACAGACTCATGTACCTATGTGTTCTACTCAAGTGGCGGAGATGTTTATACATTTGATGGAGAAAATTTCACACCACTTTACCAACAAGGTGATTTTAGAAATCAAAATTATAGCGACGCATTTGCGTACGAAAATAAAATATGCCTTTTCGGCGGCTATGGGCTATTTACCCACAAAAATATCATTACTTATTTCGATACAAACTTGAAAGAATGGGATGTTTTCAAACCAAAAAATAAGTATGAAGAATTTCCATATCCAAGGGCTGGATCGATTATAACTCAAGTAAATAATCACAAACTTTACATGGGTTTGGGACAAACTACTCGTTACTATTCTAAATCTTATGCAAAAGGATTGTATAATGAAGACTTTTGGACGTTTGATTTTTTAAGTAGAAAATGGACCAAACTTGGTAATTTAATTGAGACGTTTAATTTTTCTCAAAAATCGGTTAATTACAAAAAAAATGAATCTTTGATTACACTTACTGAATACCAGATTTATGGTGTTAACATTAGTGAAAATAAGTTCATTGAATACCCTCAACAAATTAAAATTGATAGTTATAACCCATATTTGATTTATAATTCTTACACAGATAAAATTTTAGTTGTAAAAAATAAACATGGTTTGATGGATTCCGTCAAAATTTACACACCAGAACAATTTCTTGGAAAAAAACAA
>CAYUFZ010000500.1:0-1579 GCA_964444025.1 uncultured Emticicia sp. | reverse complement strand
CTCAACTGTAAATCCTTGCGGAATATTCCAACCATACCACAACAAAGGCACGTGTCTGTCGTATTGCCACATAGTTCCGTGACTTGTCCCTTTTTTATAGCCATAAAGCCAAGCAGGTTCTAACAAAATCATCAAGTCGCCGCTACGTTTGGGATTATAAATATTTTGAAGCAAAGGTAAATAATAAGGAGGCAAATTGACATTCGGCAATTCGTGCATATTGATTAATTGATAAACAGGCGAAGCCATGCCCAACATATTTTTTTGTAAGAATTCATGAATTTGAGCAATCGAAATATTTTTAGATTGAAGCAACTCATGATTCAAATACAACTGATAATTATCTTCCGATAAAATCCATTTCCCTTCCCCAAATTTCTCTACCAACAAGCCATTCAGATAATTGACTTCTTTTCCAGACTCTATGCTTCCAGCAGGAATTTTATGTTTTTTCAGATAAGCGGCAATGTCCACCACCCCATGGTCGGCAGTCAAGAATACCAAATAATTGTTTTTTCCGAGCTTTTTATCCAAATGATTCAGCATTTCTTCAATATCACGGTCTAATCGAAGATACGTATCTTCAATTTCGATGGAATGAGTTCCGGTGGCGTGGCCTACGTAATCTGGCGAAGAAAAACTGACACAAAGAAAATCGGTTTCCTTTCCCATACCCATTTGTTCGTTTTCTAAGGTTGCCAATGCCATCTCTTTGGTGATGGTATTTCCAAAAGGAGAGGCAGGAATGGAAGCAAAAGTTTTGATGGTATGCGGAAAAACCGGCTCTTTCTCCCCTGCTAATGTATTTTCATACGGCTGATTATCCTCTTCACTATCAGTATATTCCCCTATCGGCAACAAAGTATCCCATGTAGTATTCAAAAGTCCTTGTACACGTTTTGAGTCATTCCAATCTTTTACCCATTTTGGTAATTCATTCATGTAATAAGTACTCGTAATCCAGTTGCCCGATTTGGCATCAAACCAATAAGCAGCATCTGCCGAGTGCCCTGCCGGCAAAATTCCGCCCCTATCTTTCAGAGCAATACCTATCACTTTCGAGCGGAAGTTCGTAGCTAATTTCAATTGGTCTGTAATGGTAGAAGTGTGCATATTGACAGGCGAACGCTTACCCTCAACAGCATTAGGGTCTGTACCGACAGCCAAAACAGTTGAATCTTCGGCAACATAAATATTTTTCTTCAAGAATCTATCGTACCAATCGTTTCCGACAATGCCATTGACAGCCGGTACAGAACCAGTATAAACAGCCGCATGTCCGGGACCAGTAATAGTACTTGCATAATGATAATGATTATTTTTACAAGAAAAACCCTCATTCATCAGCCTTTTAAATCCCCCTTGCCCATATTTATCCGCATAACGATATAAATAATCATACCTCATTTGATCGACCACAATCCCTAAGACAAGCTTGGGCTTTGCAAGAGATTGGGTTTGTTTTTTTTGTGCCAATGCTCCAAGGAAACATCCCAAGCACAAAATTAAAATCATTGTTTTTTTCATCGTAAAATGTCTTTGATTGGTGTGTTGAACGAAAGCCAAAGTTAAACAAAAA
>CAYUFZ010000499.1:1352-1581 GCA_964444025.1 uncultured Emticicia sp. | reverse complement strand
CCAGTTTGTCGAATTTGATTGAAGGCATGAAAAACCACCGAGGCCATTCTACCTTTGTGGTATTCATTAGGACCAAAAACATTGAAAAACTTTAGCCCAGCCCAGAAAAACGGTGCATTTTTTTGCTCCAAAGCCCATCTATCAAAATCATTTTTCGATTCGCCATAAGGATTCAGCGGGCTTAATTGCGGAATAATCAGTTCGTTGTCGTCATAGCCATGCTCTCCCG
>CAYUFZ010000499.1:0-1342 GCA_964444025.1 uncultured Emticicia sp. | reverse complement strand
CATGAAGCATGAAGCATGAAGCATGAAAAAAAAGCCACTGTATGTCAGTGGCTTTTCTTATTACGCTGATTTTTATTTGCTAGTCAGAAAACTTCCAACGTTAAGAATAATCAGTTCGTTGTCATCATAGCCATGCTCTCCCGAGCCATACGTCGCTGCCGAAGAAGCGTAAATCAATGGTACTTGATACTCATAACACTTTTGCCACACTCTTTTTGAATAATTCAGATTTAAGCGGTCGAATAAATCTTTGTCAGTTTCGGTGGTATCTGTTCTAGCTCCAATGTGAAAGCAAAACTCAACCTCTGCCTGATTTTTATCAAACCATTCAAAAAAATGGTCTCGATGAACCATCTCTTGAATCTTCTTACCCTCCAAATTTTTCAATTTTTCAGCATTGGAAAAATCATCAACGGCTATGATAAAATTGAAATTCTCTTGATTCAGACGTTCAATTAAGCCGCTTCCAATAAATCCTGCAGCACCTGTTACAATTATCATCTTTTTTCGATTTGGTACGATTATGCAAAGTTATGACTTTATAAAAAACAAATCCATACATTTATCCTTGATTAAATTGTACTTTTTTAATAAAATCTTATAAAATGAATGTTTATCCTATTTTTGTTGGTATTTTTGTTCTAAATATCGAATTTGTACAATGATTTATATCACCAGACGAGAAACCTTCAACGCTGCTCATCAGCTCTATAATCCTCTTTGGACCAAAGAGAAAAACCAAGAAGTGTTCGGTCTTTGCTCTAATATTCATGGACATAATTGGGAGCTGTTTGTGACCGTGAAGGGGGAGGTTGACGAGCATACGGGTTTTGTGATGGACTTAAAAGATTTAAGTCGAATCATGAAGGCTGAAATAATAGAAAAAGTAGATCATACTTTTTTGAATACTGATGTGGATTTTTTGAGAGGGAAATTGCCAAGTACCGAAAATTTTGCAATGGAAATTTGGAAAATACTACAACCGATTGTTCCGAATTATTGCAAAGGGAAATTGTATTGTGTCAAATTGGTCGAAACTGCCAATCATTTTGTAGAGTACTTTGGGGATTGATGCCTAAACATTCATTTTAAATGAAATATTTTATTGTAGCCGGTGAGCGTTCCGGAGATTTACATGCTTCTAATTTATTAAAAGCTATCAATAAAAATGATACAGAGGCTGTCGTAAAAGCTTGGGGTGGCGAGTATTTGGAGAGCCAAGGTGCTGAAATTACAATGCACTACAAAAATCTTGCTTACATGGGTTTTTGGGAGGTTTTTAAGAATTTACCTAAAATCATGGGCTTTTTTGCAGAGGCAAAAAGGCAAATAGGGGAATTTG
>CAYUFZ010000498.1:0-1584 GCA_964444025.1 uncultured Emticicia sp. | reverse complement strand
GAGTTCTTGTTTGTCGAAACGTTTTCTCATGAGTGGAAAAACAGAACGCATATCTATTGTATTTTTTGGAGCTCCTGCAAATAATTCTGCTGGTCCTCCCATTAATTCGATGGCACTAATGCCACAATCTGTCACATATTTTAGCGTTGCTTCGGCACTTTGGTCTTTCATTTCTCTGAATGAATAGGTGATGACTCCAATCTGTACCCCATTTATGAGTGAATTTGGTTTGTCGAGGCTTTTGATGAGGGCTGGCATTCCGAATACTTTTGAGCTACCTAATAGTGAGCCTGCTGCAATAGTACCGGCGGTAGTCAAGAATTGACGACGAGAATTTTGATGGTTTGTCATAGTTTTGATTAAAGGTTTGATAGAGATTTTCGAAATGAATGGTATTATTTCGATACGCAAAGTTCGGAAAAATTGGGAATAATCCTAATGATTGATGTTATTTTTGAGATGTTTCTGTGGTCTTTTTTAGGAAGAAATTCCACCAATACAAATGTATTTTTTATCCAGATATTCGTCCATTCCATATTTTGACCCCTC
This sequence comes from uncultured Emticicia sp., assembly GCA_964444025.1. GTDB lineage: Bacteria > Bacteroidota > Bacteroidia > Cytophagales > Spirosomataceae > Emticicia. The sequence goes on along the minus strand of CAYUFZ010000498.1, from coordinate 1,035 downwards.
CCTTCCGAATCCACTTTCTTTTATTCCACCAAAAGGAGCCACTGCGGTTGAGATTAGCCCTGTATTTACGCCAATCATGCCATATTCCAATGCCTCGAAAACCTTATAGATGCGATTAATTTGATTACTATAAAAATAAGCTGCCAAGCCATATTCGCTTGCATTGGCACGTGCAATGACTTCTTCTTCTGTTTGGAAGGAAAAAATGGGGGCTATCGGTCCGAAAATTTCTTCGGTAGAGCAAAGCATGTCGTCATGGCAATTAGTCAGAATGGTAGGTTCGTAAAAAGTCCCTCCAAGTGTATATGGGATTCCTCCACAATAGAGATTAGCTCCTTTTTTTATGGCATCTTCTAATAAAAATTCGACTTTGGATAAGGCAGCATGGTCGATGAGTGGACCAATGTCTGTCTCTATATTCATGCCATCTCCAACTTTGAGTTGTATGACGGCTTGATGAAATTTTTCGACAAATTCTTGATAGATGGATTCTTGTACATATATTCGATTGCTACACACACAGGTTTGTCCAGCATTTCGGTATTTCGAGAGAATAGCACCTTTGACAGCCTCTTCGATATTGGCATCTTCAAAAACAATAAACGGAGCATTTCCTCCCAATTCCAAAGAAAGCTTTTTTAATTGTCCGGCACATTGTTGCATCAGAATCTTTCCTGTTTTGGTAGAGCCTGTGAAAGATATTTTTTTTACTATCGGATTGCTGCATAACTCCAAGCCTACTTCTGAGGCTTTGTCGGAAGTAATTATCTGAATAACTCCCGATGGGATTCCTGCTTTTTCTCCTAAAAATGCCATCGCTAATGCCGAAAGGGGTGTTTGTGCCGCTGGTTTCACCACAACCGAGCAACCTGCCGCCAATGCTGGAGCAATTTTTCGTGCAATCATTGCATTAGGGAAATTCCATGGCGTAATTATGCCTACCACGCCGATAGCTTGTTTAATAACCATGATTCTCTTATCAGACTCATGTCCGGGAATGATATCTCCGTATATTCTTCGGGTTTCTTCTGCAAA
>CAYUFZ010000497.1:0-1592 GCA_964444025.1 uncultured Emticicia sp. | reverse complement strand
AGACACTTATTTCGGGTTGTTTTTGTTAAAAAAAAGAAAATAAACGATTTTATAATCTTTTAATTATCAATAAGTTAAGTTTTTCAATTCTTGATTTTCTTCAATATTAATATTTATTTATTTTTTATAATTTTTTTCGAAGATTTTTTAATTTGGTAACATATTTTTTACCGTTTGTTGCTATCAACTTTGATTCTGTTTTCTCGATTGACTAATTCCCAAGCGGTTTGAAATACTAATTTTGTGATTTGACTATATTTTGGAAACATAATTTTTTCAACATCATCACCTGGCCCATGATAATCTTCATGTACTCCAGTAAAATAAAAAATTACCGGGATTTTATTCTTCGCAAAATTATAATGGTCAGAACGATAATAGAATCTGTTTGGGTCATCGGGGTTGTTGTAGGTATAATCTAATTGATATTTCGTGTATTTCTCGTTCACGTCTTCACTAATTTGATGCAATTCTGAAGAAAGTTTATCCGAACCTATCAAATAAACATACTCTTCTTTGGGGGCATGGGCTTTATCGATTCTGCCAATCATATCTATGTTTAAATCACATACTATATTTTTTAATGGAATTGCTGGGCTGATATCTGTGAAATATTGTGAGCCAAACAAACCTTTTTCTTCGCCCGTCACGGTCATAAACAAAATACTCCTTCTGGGTCTGTACCCCTCTTTACTAGCTTTGGCAAATGCTTCCGCTATCTCCAACACAGCACATGTACCTGAACCATCATCATCAGCTCCATTGTATATTTTGCCATCTTGTACCCCTACATGGTCATAGTGTGCTGTAATCACAATGACTTCCTCTTTTTTATCTGTTCCCTCCAAAAATGCCAATACATTTTGGGTTTCTAAGTGTTTTTCGCCTCTACGAACTTTGATTGCTATTCGAACAGGCTTTGTTTTTTTTGTTTTTTTATTCAAATCACTAATAGATTGTATGTTTTTTTTTCCAAACCATTCGCTTGCCAATTCTTTAGATATAAAAAAGGTAGGATTGCTGCTGGGTTTTTCTGTTTTTGCACTAGATTGAAGCGACAAGGGACTATATCTTGAAAGCATTATTTTTCTTTCTGCTGCTTGGGATTCAAAATTGGCTCGCTCTGTGTCGGCTATTACAAAAAACATCGTAGCTCCGTGGTTGAGTGCAATATTTATTTTTTTCTGCAATCCTGATTTATCAGACCAATCCGATACATTTGCAGAAGCAGAATACAAATAATTCCCATGGGTGTCTTTGGGTTCTCCTTCCCAAAAAACAACAGCTTTACCTTTGACATCGTTTGGATAATCACTTTTTTTGTCATTTTCAATCCCATAACCTACATATACCAACTCAATGTTTTCTTCCTCTGGAATATTAACCAAACCATTGGGGTAAAAATCCCTAAACATCACTTTTTTAGATTTAGCATCTATCAAATAAGCATCCGTCCATGATTTCTGATACAAGCTAAAACGTTGAAAAAAGCTTTTTGAGTCAGAACCTGTCTGAATAATTGGCAATAAACCCAAATTTTCAAAGTGATTGGCAATGTATCGGGCTGCTATGTTTTGCTCTTCAGAGCCGGT
>CAYUFZ010000496.1:0-1604 GCA_964444025.1 uncultured Emticicia sp. | reverse complement strand
TTATTTTATTAGCATCCAAACAGCCCTCAAAAAAGCTGATTAATCATGAGAAAATACATATTCGACAGCAAATAGAACTTTTGGTTTTACCTTTTTATTTTTGGTATTTGATAGAGTTTGGAATTAAGTTTATCAAATACCAAAATTTTCACAAAGCCTACCTTCACATTAGTTTTGAAAAAGAGGCATATAGGCATGAAGCATCTCCTGAATACTTGAAAAAAAGAAAATTTTGGGCTTTTTTGAGGTATCTCTGAGTAAAGAAAAACCTAATTTTAGGTGTTTAAGGAGATAAAATTGGTTTTTCTTTATTTAGTATAAAATTATATACTTTTTCTGCAAGATTAAAAGCGTAATTATTATCGTCGATTGAAAAATCATTGATGATTACATTTTTTTCTCTCCATTTTTTGATATTTATCAAGCATTTTTTAACTTTGTTTTCATCTTTTGAGTGTTTTAAATTCTCTGGAATTATATCTTCAATAGTTACATAATTAGGATTACGATAAAAAATACTACCATTATTTATATTTGATATTTCTGACTCTAATCTAATTTTTGTTTTTTCAAAAGCATTATTTTTGTCATTATCAACCATGACAAATACTCGTCGATTCAAAGAAAAAATATTCACCAATTGATTTACATTTATATCATCATCATCACCATTTATTGATTCGTTGAATTTTAAACTTAGATGTGAAGCTAAAGCACCTCCAAATTCAACAAAATCGTAATCAAGTCCTTGAATTAAACTATTGTTACAATTCATCTTTTCCATATATTTTTCGAGCCAAAATCGTAAATACATTATATCTGTTGGACCTTCTACAAAAATCAAACAATTAGGGTAAAATAAATCCTTCATTTCAAAACCAAGTTCTCTAAGAACTTCATCAAAAGCTTTAACATCTTGAATAGATTTTTGAAATTGCTCTTTTAAATCCACTTCAGAAATGTCGTAAATTGGAGGAAACCTTGTTTTATTTTCTAAATGATAGATTGACAATTTATTATCTTTATGATAATTTAAAGCCTCTCGAATAACAAAAAGAGAATGAGTTGATATAATGAATTGTATGTTTTTAATTCTAGCAACTATTTCACAATAAATATGTTTTATCAATTCTTTTTGTGCTTTGGGATGTAAATGATTTTCAATTTCATCTATCAAAACAATCAAACATTCGTTAGGATTGAATTTCTTTAAATTGTCATATAGTTCTTTGAATAAATTTAAAATATACAATGTGCCTTGAGATAATTCTAACTCTTGTTTATGAAGATTGCCTTGCTTATTAAATCCTGGAAAAGCAATATAGAGTTTACTATTTTCAATATAAGTTTGTAGCATAAAATTACCCCTATTTCGTAGCCCAAGCTGTTCTTTTAAACCTAACATTTCAAATAAAAGATTACTTAAATTTTCGTCTAAAAATTCTTTAGATGCAAATTCTCCAACCGTTGAGATATTCTTCTCTTTTGAAAAGTCAAAATGAAGTATTTTGTATAAATCATTGGAGATTAGAATATCTGTTTTAGATTCAATAAAATCTTTGTCTTTTTCAATTTCTGTTTCAAAAAAGAATTTTATTGAATTT
>CAYUFZ010000495.1:0-1606 GCA_964444025.1 uncultured Emticicia sp. | reverse complement strand
CAATAATCAAGCATTGACAGGTGAAATAGCAAGTTTTGATAAATATTACGGGCATCCCCAACAATCAGGTATGTATCATTATCATGTGGAGCCAGTATATCTCACCACTATAAAAACAACAAAATCAGGCTTATTGGGTTTCTTGTTAGATGGTTTTCCGGTGTATGGCCCCGAAGAAGAAAACGGCAAAAAAGTGAGTAATTCGGACTTGGATGCGTATCACGGGCATAGCCACGCCACCAAAGATTATCCTTCGGGCATTTATCATTATCATTTTACCTCCGAAGCTCCTTATTTAAACGGAAATGGATTTTATGGTACTGCCGGGACAGTTTCTCAATAAATATATGAAAATTCGCTTCATGTTGCTTTTATCAATCGTAATTGGATGTAGCAAAGCAAAAAACATCGTTGATATACCAAAGAATTTTGTCGCAGCCAATTCTAAGCAATTGGCTGAGCAAAATATGAAATTAATGTACAAAAAAGAGCCTTTTTCGGGATACTTGATTCTAATAGATTTGCTTAATTCAAAAGATACCTTGGAAAAAATCGGCTATTGGAAAGGACTCCAACATGGAATTAGTCGAAAATGGTATTCAATCGGCAAGTCAAAGAAATTAGAAATTACAGAAATGGTCAAAAACATGGACTTCAGCAAGCTTTTTGGCAAAATGGCAATAAAAAATTTGAATTTACTGCCCAAAATGATGCCCCCGAAGGAGAAATGCAAGAATGGGACATTCATGGAAAACTATTTCATTTGGGTCATTATAAAAATGGACAAGAAGAAGGGACACAAAAACTTTGGTATGATAACGGAAAAATCAGAGCAAATTATGTCATTATCGATGGAAAAAGATATGGATTATTGGGTACAAAGAACTGTAAAAATGTTGGGGACAGCCTTGTTCCTGACTCTCCTACTTCCGCTAAACTCATGCCAAAATGATAGAGAATTTCATTTACCCTACTACAACGACCCTACTTTTACTCCCCAGTTTATCAGTAGTCGAGAAGCAAAAACCAAGATTTCGCATCAAATTTCAAACTTTCAATTCATCGATGAAGATAGCCTTGAAATCAATCAACAATGTATTGAAAACAAGATACATTTGGCAAATTTTATTTTCACGAGTTGTGGTAGTATTTGTCCGACAATGACAAAAAACATGAAAATTTTCAGTGATAAAACTATTGAGATAAAAGATTTGGCAATCCTGTCATTCTCTGTTACACCTTGGATTGATACACCCAACATCTTAAAAAGATACAAATTAACTCATCAAATTCAAGACAAAAGATGGCATTTTATCACAGGCAACAAACGTGCAATTTATGATTTGGCAAGAAAATCATATTTTGCAGAAGAACAAATCGGATTTACGAAAGATAGTACGGAGTTTTTGCATACCGAACATATTCTTCTAATAGATAAAAACAAGAAAATCAGAGGAATTTACAACGGAACATTGGAATTTGACATTTTACAGCTGATTGAAGATGTGAAAATATTAAGAGAAGAAAAATAGAGGGTTAGAATCAATGGGTAACATTTGCAATTCGGTGGCACGAAAAAAGCAAAAAACCCGTGCCACCGAATGAT
>CAYUFZ010000494.1:0-1609 GCA_964444025.1 uncultured Emticicia sp. | reverse complement strand
ATGGTAATGGATTTGCCAGAAAAGGAGCGAGAAAAAGCCCTTAAATATGGTATTTGGGGAGCGTATATATTCAGGGGGTTAGCCATGCTTTTTGCTTCAATTTTAATTAAAATTTGGTGGTTGAAGCCGCTTGGTGGTTTATATTTGATTTATTTAGTATGGGATTGGTGGAAAGGAAAGCAAACCGAAACACATGAGGACGATTTAATCGATAAAAATTCTAATTGGCTATACAGAGTAACGGTTGGCTCATTGGGTAATTTTTGGGCAACGGTGGTTCTCGTGGAATTGATGGATATGGCTTTTTCTATCGATAATGTATTCGCAGCGGTGGCATTTACGCCAAATATTTTATTGGTTTGTATTGGGGTATTTATCGGAATTTTGGCAATGCGTTTCATTGCACAATGGTTTGTCTCTTTGATGAACAAATATTCTTTTCTCGAAACAGCCGCTTTTATTGTCATTGGTATTTTGGGCTTGAAGTTGATGTTGTCTTTATATGAGCATTTTTATCCAGAAAGCTCGTTTAGCCAATTTTTGGGTAGTCATGGGGCTGATATAGGAATCTCTGTCCTGACGGTCATGATATTTTTTGTGCCAATTTTAACTTCGACGTTTTTCAATTTCCCGAAAAAAAATTAATCTCCTTCGGCACAAGAAGTTTGTGCCGATTCTTTTTTTATGCTTATGTGGAAAAAGATATTGATGATACACGAAAAAATCAAACAAGATTGGAGGTTGATTGCCTTGGTTTCTTATTTTTTGGTGGCTTCCTTGACTATCCTCTTGCAATATCTCCGTCCTGGCGAAATCGGGGAGGCTCAGGATGGCTTGTTGTTTACTTTGGCAAGTATCTTGGCAACTTTGGTGGTAACTACCTTCTCTTTTGTTTTTGTTGCTTTGCAGCTGGCTTCTGTTCAGTTTTCGCCACGAATCATTCGTTCGTTTTTTGAGTTTGACCATTTCAGCCGTTTCTTCTTGTGGTCTTTTTTGGCTTGTGTTTCTTATTTACTTTTGCTGACTTACTTTCATTGGTCGGATGCCTCCTTGATTTATCCAAAATTTGGAATTATTGGTGCATTTTATTTGATTACTTTGGTCTTTCCGCTTTTCATCCACCACATTGTCGAGAATATCAATGCGTCGAGTATTACTCAGAACATTGCCCGACGAACTGTCAGCGAAATAGAATATTTGTATGATACAGAGGCTGAAATATGGCAAAAATATGATTTTTTACAGATAAAGGCTCTGAAAAGTGGTTATTTAGATTCAATCAATTTTGAGCAATTGTTGGGGTTTATTCCAGTAGAAAATCATTCTCCTATCAAAATAAAGCCTCATATCGGTAGTTTTGTCTTGGAGGGTTCGGTTTTGGCTGAAATAGATTCGACTTTATATGAGAAAGCTTATTTTGAAGAAAATCTTGTCCATTTAGCAGACTGTTTTGAAATAAATAAGTTTAGAAGTTATAAGCAGGATATCCCTTTTGGCATCAGACAATTGGTAGATATTGCCATCAAAGCTATTTCTCCGGCGGTCAATGACCCTACCACGGCACTGAATTGCATCGATTATCTTGGAGAAATAATCAAGAAGGCTGCTT
>CAYUFZ010000493.1:0-1618 GCA_964444025.1 uncultured Emticicia sp. | reverse complement strand
CCAACAAATGAATTTGAAAGATGGGCCACCATAGAAGTGGAAGACTTTACAAATGTTCCAGCAGAAATGGAAACCTATATTTTACCTTCAGGTCTATATGCAGTTTTTCACTACATAGGTTCAAGCATTAACATTGCCAGTGTTTATCAAAATATTTTTAATGTTTGGTTGCCTAACTCGGCGTATATTCTGGACAATAGACCACATTTTGAAATTTTAGGAGAAAAATATAAGAATAAGGACCCTTTGTCGGAAGAAGATATTTGGATACCTATCAAATTAAGATAAAGTCCTTCAAAAAGACACAAATTTCAATTCTTTAATTTCTTGATAGTTACCAATTCAATCATGCTGCCTCTTTCATAAAAATCGACTAATTCAATGACCTATATTCGACAGGTGTTTTTCCTACTTTTTGTTTAAAAAACCTTGTAAAATGTGAAGGATATCTAAATCCAAGATGATAAGATATTTCACTTATGGACATTGAGGAATCAATAACTTTTTCTTTTGCTAATTCTGTCAATTTAAAGTAAATAAAATCTTGAGCAGTATTTCCAGTTTCTTTTTTAATTAAATCTCCAAAATATTTAGACGAAAGATTAAGTTCTTTTGCAAAATATGAAACAGAAGGCAAACCTAATTCCACTGATTTATTTGAATTAATATAGCTGTCTATTAGTTCTTCAAATTTGATTAATATATCTTTATTTACAATTTCTCTTGTTATAAATTGTCTATCATAGAAGCGACGACAATAATTCAAGAATAATTCAATATTGTTTACTATAATTGTTCTACTATGTTTATCAATTGGCTTTGATAGTTCTCGTTGAATTTTGAAAAGGCAATCAAGGAGTTCATTGCGTTCTAGAACTGAAACATGTAATGCTTCATTTGAATTGTAAGTAAAAAAACTATACTCTCGAATTGATTTTGATAATGATGTCCCTCTAAGTAAATCAGGGTGAAAACACAATGCCCATCCTGATGGCTGAATCATTTTATCATGGCTTGTAAATCCAAATAATTGACCTGGAGAAATAAATACTATTGAACCTTCTTCATAATCGTACTGACTGCGTCCGTACTTCAATTCTTCACACTTGGAATCCTTCATAAAAACAATATATAACTCAGACAAATAAAGTGTTGGCTTTATCAAACAAGATTTTGACTGTTCTAATACACTAACTAAAGGATGGAATGTTACTTGTCCTCGCTCACTATTAAAAGTTGAAACATTTTTTACTTTTGATATTTCTGGCATACTCATACTAATTTTATAATTAACAAATTTAACATGTTTTATCAAAATTCGTTTGAAATCAGGAAAAATGGTAAGAGAATAAGGAATCTATATAATAATCAGAAAATAAATTTTCCGAATTTTGTGAAATTAAAACTAAAACTTATGAATTTATTGAAATTATTCTTTTTCGTACTTTTGACTTCTAGTACTTTAAATGCTCAATCTGTTCTAAATACTAAGAAAGAACAAGCAAAAGCACCTGCAACAATACAATTTGGCAAGGAGGCGTTCAAAAGTTCCACATCTACAACAATTAGATGGTTAGGGATGGCTGGCTTTTTCATAAATAGTAGAAATACTCAATTT
>CAYUFZ010000492.1:0-1641 GCA_964444025.1 uncultured Emticicia sp. | reverse complement strand
GGTATTTTGGTAGATGCACTGAGAAGTATTGGTGTAGATATTGAATATTTGAATAAAGAAGGATATCCTCCGCTATCTATTAAAAGTTTTCCTTTTCAGCTGAACAATGAAATCAGTGTCAGAGGAGATGTTAGTAGCCAATATATTTCCGCTTTATTGATGATTGCTCCAACATTACCCAAAGGTTTGACCATTCATTTGACCGGACACATTGGTTCGATTCCATATATTCAGATGACATTGGAGCAAATGAAAGCATTTGGGGTAAGCGTAAATGCTGATTGGGAGAAAAAATGTATCACCGTTGAGCCACAAAAATACCAAGCTACCCACTATCAAATCGAGTCCGATTGGTCGGGGGCGAGCTATTGGTACAGCATTGTTGCTTTATCGGCATTTGACGATACTGAGGTAGAGTTATTGGGTTTGAAACAAAATTCTCTCCAAGGCGATAGTGCTATTGTACAAATCATGGAAAAACTAGGCGTAAAAAGTACATTTACTTCAGAGGGCGTTTTATTAAGTAAAATACCTCATGAAAGTACCTTTAAATGGGATTTTACGAACTGCCCGGATTTGGCACAAACGGTGGCAGTATGTGTCGTTTCCAAAGGAATTGAAGGAAGTTTTACGGGTATCGAAAGTTTAAAAATCAAAGAAACCGATAGGGTTTTGGCACTACAAAACGAATTGGCAAAATTGGGCGGAGAAATGGCGGAAATTGAAAGCAATCACCGCTATGCTGTCAGAAGAATCAAGCAAACAGAGGAGATTATTCCAAAAAATATAGAAATACATACTTACGACGACCACCGAATGGCGATGGCTTTTGCCCCTTTGGCAATGAAAGAAGCAATCATTATCCAAGAACCGTCTGTTGTTGTGAAATCGTATCCAAGTTTTTGGGAAGATTTAAGCAAAATTATCGACATTTCTCCAATTGTTTAATCCATAGTCTTAAACATTGACATTACAACATGCAAGGACTTAGCACAAAGCATCTTTTAGGTATCAAAGGACTTACGTCCAATGACATAGAACTAATTTTGGATACGGCAAAGGAGTTCAAGGAGGTCATTAATAGACCGATTAAAAAAGTACCCTCTTTGAGGGATATTACCATTGCCAATATCTTTTTTGAAAATTCGACCCGAACCCGCCTTTCATTCGAGTTGGCAGAAAAAAGACTTTCGGCTGATGTCGTCAATTTTTCGGCATCCGGTAGCTCTGTCAAAAAAGGAGAAACACTATTGGATACTGTCAATAATATTTTGGCAATGAAAGTAGATATGGTTGTGATGCGACACAGTAGCCCAGGGGCTCCGCATTATTTAGCTAAAAAAATCAAAGCGAATATAGTCAATGCAGGTGATGGCACCCACGAACACCCTACTCAGGCATTATTAGATGCTTTCTCGATGCAAGAAAAAATTGGAGATTTAAACGGCAAAAAAATCGCTATTATCGGAGATATTCTTCATTCGAGGGTTGCTTTGTCAAATATTTTTTGTCTGCAAAAACTAGGGGCTGAAGTCATGGTATGTGGTCCGAGTACGCTTCTACCTAAATATATCAGCGAGCTTGGAGTAAAAATTTCGTACAAAGTAGCTCTTTCTTAAATCTCAATTCAAATGGGATGAT
>CAYUFZ010000491.1:0-1644 GCA_964444025.1 uncultured Emticicia sp. | reverse complement strand
CGAAGATATTCTTTTGGAAGACCGAGAGAAGTATGGTTGGAAATCGCAAGATTTTGTCAAAAATTTGGCTGTGAATGGCAAACGTGAAGAATCGAAAACGAAAGTTGAATGTTTGACTTGGAATTTTTGAAATCAAAAAGAAAAAGAGATGAACCAAAAATTCATCTCTTTATTTTTCAAATAAACGATAAGGATATTGTTAATCAATTTTCTTTAAGAACCCATGGGTGATGATATCATTCATGAATTCATCGATTGACACTGTCGAAACCTCAGTGCCATAAAATTATTTAAATCTAAATGCAAATTTTTGCATAAACTCTTCGTCTGTAAGCTCTGAGTCGAATCGGGACCCGCTTTTCAATGCCTCGAAGATTTGAGTAAGAGAGTTACCTTCCAATAACTCTCCATTTTCGGTTGTATATTTCATTAAGCCGCTAGTTGATTTTGGCGTGTGATGATGTAATTTATTACTTCTACTTGATTGAACTTCTTCAAGCCTTCAAAGTTCGATTCGGTATTATTTACGATTTTCGTCTTTGAGTAGCTTACCAAATTATGTAAGAATATTATCCAATTTGATATTTTTTCAAATTCTACTGTGCCACTATGTTGTCTAAATTCCAAAGTGTTGTGGCGAGTATAGCTTTGCAAATTTAGCTTAAAATATCTACTATTGAAAGTGTTTATTAGTTGATTCATACTGCTGGCTGACTTAATTCTTGTTTCGTAGCCTATCAAACTTTTGCAATAATGGTTGTTATTTTCTCGTCTTGATTGTGGCATGAAGCTGTCTATTTGATTTTCAAAAGAGGCATAGTTGAGCATGATTTTTTTAGTGTGTTCTAAATCTATTCCTGTTGCGTCAAAATGAATATGTAAACCGCATGATTTATTGATTTTTACTCTCAATCTTACCAAAACTTCGCTTACCTTTCTCAATTCTTCCAAGCCTGCTTCTCCTTCCAAAATTGGGCTAACTATCTCAAAAGTCTGCGTTCCTGTCAAGCTTCCGTCAGTTACTATTTTCCAATGTCTTCTTGTGCTGTGGTTGTAGCCTTCCACTTCGCACAAAACTCCCATTCTATTCATTTCTCTAGCCAGCTCATTTTTATCTACTCCGTATCCTTCTATTTCAACTCCAAATTTTCTATCAAAAGCCGTAGGCATAAAATTTTGTTCTGCGATAAGGTTCAATCTACCTTGAGCCTTCATTTTTGCATATACATTTTGCACAAATCCATAATTTCCACTCGTTACAAGTTCAGCTATCTGCTTTCTTGTCAATCCAAGTAAAATAAGTTGCTCAATTTTGTGTGTTTTTGTAGTGTTTTGGTTTAAAATTTCTTGCGTATTCATTTGATTATCAATTGTTTATCGTTTAATTTGATAGTTCAAAGTACGCACAATTGTCCTTGATAGTCAAGTTTATTGGCAAGAGTATCCGAGATACTTATCCACAATATTATCTGCAAAATAGAGTTTTTAAAGATAAAATATCTTTATTTTGGTTTATTTTTAGATAATTTGTTTTTTTGGTGTGATGATAAAATTTACTCTTCAATTCTTCCAAATGATTGAAATGGTGTAGCAGATTTTCTGAATATCGATTATAAATTTGTTCTTGGTTCATTTTATTCGGTT
>CAYUFZ010000490.1:0-1646 GCA_964444025.1 uncultured Emticicia sp. | reverse complement strand
GTAGAAGCACAAGGTATTTCGGATTATCAGAAAATTATTACGGGAACGCTCACCGACAAGCAATTACAATATGAAATGATAAAAGCCCAAAAGGAAATAGCGACCTCAAACAATGCTAAAATTATCATTATGGGTGGCAAAAATACCCCCTTGATACTTAATGATAAATAAAATTCTTAGCAGAAAATATAAAAGCTTGAATATAATCCCAAAAATTGGATTTTTTTTTGGATTATATTCAAGATTTTTAGTTGTTTTGAAGCAAATGGAGAGATATTTTATGCCACTTTTATAAACTTTTTAATTGGCTTTTTTTAGAAACTCTATCGCTTTTTTGCCATGATTTACACAAAATTAAGAGAGTTTTGTATGCGAAAAAAGGATACCCACCATTGTTTTTGCTTGAACTCAGTTAATGCTTTCATTCGTTTGATAGGTAGCATTTTATGAATTTTTGCTTAAAAATTTTATCTTTTTTTGCTATTCTTTGTATTTTTTGAATTGTTTTTGTCTTTTGGCGGAGAGGATTTGCTTTTTTTCTTTCCTCCGCTTGCCAAATAGTTTTTCTTGCCGATATTGGCTTTGGCATTTTTCTTTTCATGGAAAGCCCCTTTAAATGTAGGGTCTTCTTTTTTTCGTTGATTGTCCATTTCTATCAACATTGCCTGATTTTCGGCAAAAGGCGTAGGAGCAATTTCGACCTCCAGCGGAATTAATTCCCTAGGGATTTCCATGCGGATAATTTTTTCGATTTTTTTGATATGGTATTCCTCGGGAGGTGTCAGAAAAGTGATGGCTTCTCCAAGGTTATTGGCACGTCCAGTTCTACCAATCCGGTGTACATAATCTTCATAAATCAGAGGCACATCAAAGTTGATGACGTGCGATACCTGGTTGATGTCTATGCCTCTTGCAGCCACATCCGTCGAGACCAATACCCGAACATCCCCTTCCCGAAATGCTTCCATCGAGTTGATACGGGTATTTTGCCCTTTATTGGCATGAATGACCCGAATACCTGCATGGGGGATTATTTTTCCAACCAATGCTTGATACACAATGTCGGCAATATCTTTTGAGCGAGTAAAAATGATGGCTTTGCTTACTTCTGTTCCGGCAAATAAATGAGCCAAAATATTAATTTTGGTTTGTAAATTTGGTACAGCAAACATTCTTTGTTTGATGGTTTCGGCAGTGGTTGCTTGGGGCGAGACTTCTACTCGAATCGGAAATTCAAGAAATTCTGCCGACAAAGTTTCTACTTTATCAGGAAAAGTTGCTGAAAAGAGAAGATTTTGCCTTTTTCGGGGTATTACCTCCAATATTCTTCTGATTTGAGGCATAAATCCCATGTCCATCATTTTATCTGCTTCGTCCAAGACCATTATTTTCAAGTCTTTAACGGTAATTTCCCCTCTCAGATAAATGTCCAAAAACCTTCCGGGAGTTGATACCAAAATATCCACCCCTGCTTGTACACTTTCGATTTGTGTTTTTGGTCCTAATCCCCCGTATAAGGCTACGTGTCTGATGTCGGTGTATTTGCCCAATTCGTCGATTGCTTTGTCAATTTGCATGACTAACTCTCTGGTAGGGGCAAAAATCAAACATCGTGGAAACTTTCCCTGAGCATATTTGATTTTCAT
>CAYUFZ010000489.1:0-1648 GCA_964444025.1 uncultured Emticicia sp. | reverse complement strand
CTGAATCCAAAGAATGAGCCTTCCATGACTCTTTTTTCTAATGAATATCAGTATAATGAGATGCTCGTAGAGAAAAATATTCAGTTTTATTCTTGTTGTGAGCATCATTTTGTGCCAATTGTAGGAAAAGTACACATTGCTTATATTTCCAATGGGCAGGTTATTGGTTTGTCCAAATTGCATCGAATTGTTAATTTTTATGCCAGAAGACCTCAAGTTCAAGAAAGAATGACGATTCAAATCGGGCATGCTCTCAAAAAAGCTTTGATGACGGAGGATGTGGCTGTTTATGTGGAAGCTGACCATCAGTGTGTTTCGTCGAGGGGCGTGGGCGACCAAAGTAGTTCAACCGTGACTACTTTTTATGGTGGTGATTTTATGCAAGATGCGAAAAGGAGCGAGTTTTTAAAAGTTATTAGTATATCATAAACATTCCTTTCATAAAAGCAGTTTTTTGAATGTAAACAAACTGCTTTTATGAAAAAATTTGATAATAAAAATATCCTTGTTGTTGGGGCAAGCTCGGGAATAGGAAATGCCTTGGCGAATCATTTGCTTCAGTCTGGTGCCAATGTGTTTTCTGCCTCTCGAACAGAGCCTGTACTACCGATTCCTCATTCAACTTTTGATGCAAATTCACCCGAATTATATAGTAATCAATCATTGCCTGATACCTTAGATGGTTTGGTGTATTGTCCAGGAACGATTCTTCTAAAGCCTTTTCAAAGGTTGTCTCAACAAGATTTTCTTCATGATTTTCAAGTAAATGTACTAGGGGCTGTTCATCTGATTCAGTCAAATTTATCAAAATTAAAACATGCAAATGCTGCTTCTGTTGTTTTGTTTAGTACGGTGGCTGTTCAAACGGGGATGAGTTTTCATGCGTCTGTGGCAGTATCTAAAGGAGCAATTGAAGGGCTGACTAGGGCTTTGGCGGCTGAATTTGCTCCATTTAATATTCGAGTAAATGCCATTGCTCCTTCTCTAACCAATACTCCGTTGGCAAAAAACCTTTTGTCTTCTCCCGAAAAACTGGAAGCATCAAACAAACGTCATCCTCTTGGAAGAATTGGCACTGTGGAGGATTTGTCTGGAATGGCTTCATTTTTGTTGTCGGAGGATGCTTCTTGGATGACGGGTCAGGTATTACATCTGGATGGAGGAATGGGAAATCTAAAATAATTTTGTTTGGTTTATATCAATAATTTTGACCATTTGTCACTTTTTTTATTGTTGAACAATTATTTTCTATACATTTGATGCTCATTTAAACCATCAATTTATGTTAATTGTCATACTAATTGTCGCTTTTATTTTGCTATTGATGTTGTCAATAGTGGTTGTAAAACAAGGAACTGTTGCTGTCATTACTATTTTTGGCAAATATGGTAGGATTATGTTTCCGGGCTTAAATTTCAGAATCCCTTTCGTCGAAAAGGTTTTTCAGATTATTTCGATACAAAATCGTTCTGCTGAACTTCAGTTTCAGGCGATTACCAATGACCAAGCGAATGTTTATTTCAAGGCAATGTTGCTTTATACGGTGACAGATAATTCTGAAGACCAAATTAAAAATGTTGCCTTTAAGTTTATTGATCAAGCAAATTTTATGCAAGCATTGGTTCGTTCGATTGAAGGCTCTATCAGA
>CAYUFZ010000488.1:0-1655 GCA_964444025.1 uncultured Emticicia sp. | reverse complement strand
ATGTCAGGATTTCCAAACAAAGCTTGAGCCAATAATACTTTTACTTTCTCCGAAGGATTCATTTCGGACATCAAAGTATAATGAAAATCTTCTTTGATTCCTAAACCCGAAAGCAATGAAGCCGCATCAGATTCTGCGTCCCAGCCATTCATATCGGCAAATTCTGCCTCCAACTCTGCGGCACGATTTCCGTCTTCTTCCGTAAAATCAGCTTTTGCATATATTTCGTCTTTTTCAAGGACGATTTGATGCAAGCGTTCGTTCCCTCTAATGACCGTATTGAGGACAGTCTCCTCATCAAACGCATTTTGATTTTGTTTCAAGACAGACATCCTTTCACCCGGATCCATGCTGACGTTTCCGGTCGTTGGTTCTATTTCGCCCGAAAGAATCTTTACAAAGGTAGATTTGCCAGCACCATTGGCACCGATTAAACCATAAACATTCCCAGGGGTAAACTTTAAATTTACTTCTTCAAAAAGAGTTCTTTTTCCGAAACTCAATGAAATATTTGAAACTGTAAGCATTCTTGATGAATTTGTTGAACCAGCAAGGGTTCAGTCTGATTGATAATATTTGATAAAAATTTATAAAATACCTTCGTCTGCAAAACTAAAATAATGATAATCACTGAAAATGAGATGGTCAAGAACTGGTATGTCCAATAATCTTCCAGCTTCTTTGACTTTCTTGGTTAAATCTTTGTCGGCTTGACTAGGATTTAGGTTGCCCGAAGGGTGATTATGCACCAAAATAATTCCCGATGCCAGTGCATCTATTGCAGATTTGAAAATAATCTTTGGGTCTGCGATAGTCCCGGCTACTCCTCCGATACTTATTTGAGTGATTTTGACTATTTCGTTGGCACGATTTAATAATATCACCCAAAATTGCTCGTGCAACAAATCCATTAAGTATGGACGAATTGCCTCATGAGCATCTCTTGAGGAGCTAATTTTTACTTTTTTTCTGATATCGCTTTCTTTTCGTCTTCTTCCCAATTCAAGAGCCGCTACAATAGAAATGGCTTTTGCTTCTCCAATTCCTTTGAATCTACAAAGCTCTTCAATATTCATTTTGGCAAGTTCGTGAAGGTTATTGTTGGCATGTTGAAGAATTAGCATGGACAAATCCACGGCAGATAATTCTCTCGTGCCAGAACCGATAAGAATCGCAATCAATTCGGCATCGCTTAAAGAGGCTTTTCCCTTAAGCATCAGCTTTTCTCTCGGACGGTCTTCTTCCGCCCAAGAACTTATTTTTGTTATCATTTTTTAAGGCTCGCTTATGGACGAGTTTTAGTCAACAGCATAGTGGGTACTTGAAAAATTGCCAAACAAAAAATGCTCACGGAGAATTTATTCCATGAGCAAAATATCTTGATGGCCGAAATTAAGCTAATTTAGCAATATATTTCGCTAAACCTGATTTTAAATTAGCCGCTTTATTTTTGTGAATCACATTTTTACGTGCCAACTTATCTAATGATGAAGCAGCAGCCTTGAATAATTCGCTAGCAGCTATTTTATCTGTTAGACTACGCAATTTTCTAACCAATGTACGAGTCGATTTGTGTTGATAACGATTTCTTAAACGTTTCGTTTCGTTTGCTCTGATACGCTTTAATGCTGACTTATGATTTGCCATTGTATTTT
>CAYUFZ010000487.1:0-1657 GCA_964444025.1 uncultured Emticicia sp. | reverse complement strand
CTTGCAATTTTACTTTACTTACATCTGTTCCTTTGGCAAGTAATTGTTCGTTGAGCAATTGCATATTTTTTAGAAGGCTAGTGGAATTCATCAGATTTTGGTCAATGAAAGCTAATTGGCGATGCAGTATTTGAGCATTATAATACAGGTTTGAGACTTCAAAATAGATTTGCTCTTCGGTTTTTTGGTATTGCAGTGCTGTGAATTCCGAAGCGATTTTTGTGGCTTGAATTGCTCCGTAAACTTGCGTGTTGTATAGTGGCATTGATAATTGCAAATTGGCGTTGATGTTGTGAGGCACGCCAAATTGAGCGTTCTTAAACGTTCCTTCGGGGGCAGTTGGATTAAATGTTGATAAAGGCATTAATTGATAAGGCAGATTTGAGAAATATTTATAATCTGCATTGGTTGTAATTTTTGGATTTAAATTGGCTTTCGTTTCTTTCTCTTTTTGTACACTAATAGCCATATTGTTCCTACTCATTTGTAGGCTTTTATTTTGGACCTTTGCTGTATCAATACATTGTTGTATTGTCCAAACTTGGGCATTTGTAGTATTCATTCCTATTGTTATGAATAAAAGAACGAGAAAAAGCATGTGAGCATTTACTAACTTCATAAGTAAAGTTTTTTATTGAACCTTTTTGTAAATGTAGAAATAAACCATTGACTAAAACCTGATTTATATCATAAGGCGCTATCACAATAGCATGTAGCTTGCTCATTCACAAAACAAAATCAAAATGGAAGGCAAGAAAAATATTGCTATTGGATTTTTAACGATGGGTTTATTTATGATGTATGGGTTTTTATTAATCTATTTAAGAGACTTTGCTCCTAATAAATTAGATTGGGTTAATTCATATAGTTTAGGAAAACATTTTGAATCACGACTTGCTCACGTACACGGAAATTTATTCGCTGTCCTAAACGTCATCATTGGATTTTTATTAATACAATTTTCCAATCGCTTGAACCATTCGGAAAAAATTTCTTGGCTGGCACTTGGGGGTCTTCTAATGCCATTAGGAATTTTATCAGAAGTTTATTTTGGGCTACCTCCGATTTTAGTATTGATTGGAGCAATTAGTATGACAACTTCAGTAATTTGGCTAGGGGTTGAATTTTTTTCCTTAAAAAGCATTGAAACTAAGTAATGAATGATTGAGTGGTTTATTAAAAACACTTATCTTTTAATTTTACCAAAGTGGCAAGCTCAATCATAGATTTATGGTTGCAACATCCGACAAGAGAGGGAGCAATATCAAAGTAAAAGGGTTATACTTGTAAAGTGTAACCCTTTTTGATTTTATGAAAAAGTATTCTACTTTCTTTCTGATATTTCTCTCGTTGAACTTGTATGGACAGTCAGTTCAAAAAAAGAATTGGGAGTATTCTAAAGTTGTCTATAATTCTAAAATCAAGAATAAAATAATTATTACCAACAGTTTACCTAAGGGAGGGGGAATTGTTTCCTATAATGGAAAAGAGTACAATTATTTTATTTTTTGGACTAATGTACGTAATGAAGCATCATCGCCTCTAGATTTAAAAATTAATTATCCGACAAGCATTTCTTTTAAATCTAAAGAATCGCACGCTAAAGTTGTCTTTACAAAGTCAAATATGACACTTGACAAAGTGCAAGAGTTCGATT
>CAYUFZ010000486.1:0-1676 GCA_964444025.1 uncultured Emticicia sp. | reverse complement strand
AGAGTCCTGGAATGATGAGCCTAAAGGAAGTTACAGTGCCTCTGGAAAGCTGCCAGAAGTGCCAAAAAATGTTGAATTACATCAAGGCTGGTTTGATAAAACCTTGCCATCATTTATTGAAAAACATAATTCTCCAATTCGGATTCTCCACATAGACTGCGACTTATATAGCTCTACAAAAACAATTTTTGACATTCTCAGCCAGCAAATAATCAGCGGTACGGTAATTATTTTTGATGAATTTATTGGCTATAAATCCTGGCAAGACGATGAGTTCAAGGCATTTATGGAGGCTGCAAGCGAATACAGCTGGAAATATGAATACCTCAGTTTCAGCTTTGTTACAAAGCAAGTCGCCCTAAAAATTAAATAATATTGATATGGATAGGTGATTTGTAGTATTCACTGCTGCGCCAACTTAAAGAGCCACCCAATGTAAACAGTGTGGCAATAAATAGAAAAAATATGAAATTAACATTTTGGGGGGCGATAAGGCAGGTTTCGGGTAGTATGATTATGCTCGAATTTGATGATGAATACAAAGTTTTAATTGATTGCGGAACAGATTTGGAACATGAAACAGTACAGAATTCTCCTAAATTTGAATATGGTATTTTTCCTTTTGACCCTACTCTCATTAATTTAGTTATTCTGACTCATGCCCATATTGACCATTCTGGACAAATTCCCAATCTTTATAAAAATGGGTTTGAGGGGCAAGTGATTTGTACAAAAGCCACAATGGAATTGAGTGAAATACTTCTTTTGGATTCCGCTTCAATCAATCAAAAAAAATTTAAGGCTATCCACGACAGCAAAAAGAGATCAAAAAAGAGAAAAGATACTGACAGCAAAGAGTTATACCTTGAAAGACAAGTAAAAGAGTCTTTGGATAATTTTATTACGATACCGTTCAATACTTCATTTAAGTTCAAGGATGATGCCTTTTTAAAATTCATACCTGCAGGGCATTTATTAGGGGCAGCTCATGTTGTGATGGAGTTTGTCGAAAATGGAGAAAAGAAAAGCATCTGTTTTTCTGGCGATATTGGAAGAAAAAATTATCCATTATTGGTAGATCCTCAGACTATCCCTCCAGTCGATTATTTGATTATGGAATCGACTTATGGAGACCGATATCATTCTGATTCCGGACAACCAGAAGAGTTATTGGCGACAATCATCAAAAAAGCTTGCATAGATATCCCTGGCAGACTGATTATCCCTTCTTTCAGCGTTGGGCGTACGCAAGCAATGCTATATACCCTCAATAGGCTTTATACAGAAAAAGGATTTACCCCAATCAAGGTCTTTACAGACAGCCCAATGGCAAAAGCGAGTACAAGAATCTATGAGAAACACATCGGTTTGCTAAACAAAACCGCCAAAGAATTTAATGAAGAAAATGATTCTTTATTCGATTTTGAAAACTTGATTTACCTTGAATCTGCCCAAGCCAGCAAAGCTGTATCGAATCATTCAGAACCCTGTATCATCATTTCTGCTTCGGGAATGGTTTCGAACGCCTCCAGCCTTTCGATGCTGGCGCCGGCTGCAGGGCAGATTGCACTCGCAAAAATGACGCTGCTGTCAACCGGAAGGCTTTCCCTCTCTGGTGAGCGAGCAGTCTTGGATTATTTTTGTTGCCTGGATCATTCTTCAAATGAAGTTCCAAC
>CAYUFZ010000485.1:0-1677 GCA_964444025.1 uncultured Emticicia sp. | reverse complement strand
AAATGGAATATACTTTCTGCAATATCCCAAAGTTGGTACATTGATTTACCTCCAACATCCATAGAAGAACCAGCACCAGTAAGAATTATCAAGTTTTTAAATGGCTTTTGGAAAAACTCTTTATAAACTTTACGTTTTTCATTATTGGCAAGTTCAGCCGTGTGTTTTATCTCTTTATTGTCCCCATCTAATTTTGGATAATTCTTTATTTCTGAAATATTTACAAGTTTTCCCTTGTCAAATTCAGCATCTTTAACCTCAAGCTTTTTAGATTTTCCATTAATTAAAATGTGTGTCCAGTTTTCTGTTATTTCCTCTGCCATTTTGCGTTCTTATCTTGATATATAATTCCTGCTTTTTCTAAAGTTTCTCTTGTTAAACTTGTGGCATCTTCAAAATGCTCTAAATTATCTTGCCAGTTTTTCAAAGCAACATCTTTCAAATCAGTCATAACAAAACCGTTTTGATTCCAATCACAAATAACATCACCATTTTCAATCCAAATATCAACCCAAGCTTTGATTTTTCCATCTTGGATTAAAACGGCATCTTTTTCGTATTTAATTACTTTCAACATTAATCCATTGGTTTAATTTTTTCTTCTATAAAATCAATTTCTTCCTGAGATAAATTATATTTTTTATAAAGTTGTTGGTCAATTTCAGAAATTGATTTTGTCCAATCGATGTCTGATTCAGAAGTAAAATTTTGTAATGGAATTTTTGACCAAGTTCTAGGAAGGTTATCTTGAGTAATTTTTAAAACACCTAGTAAAGTTCTTGCAAATTTGGTTTTAATATATTTTAAAACTGCATTCGCAGAATGAATATCTTCAAATGCACCAAATGAAATAAAACTAAATGTAAAACCTGTGTTTGGTTCACAGATAAAAGGTGTAGAGAGTGTTTCACCCAAAGCACCGCTTCCATTGGCTTTCGGTACTAAAACTTTATATTTATCTAAATTCGGATGTTTATCCAGAAACTTTTTTGCTATCCATTTGTAGGTACGTTTGTTTTTGATTAATCCAAAAATTCTAACATCTGAAATATCGTTCGAGTTTTCAGTAAAAACATCAATTTGCTCAAAAATTGGGGAAGTTAAACGCTTTTCTTTACCATTGCTACCTATTATATTTTTAAGTTCTGGTTTTTGATTATATAAATTATCAAGATTAAATTTATTTTGCAAATAAATTATTTTTGAAATTGGGTTAAAATCTTTGTTTTTCTCAACTTTTTTAAGAATTGTATTTAATTGAGTATCGCTTGTAAAAACACCTATTTTACCAAATTCTTCATCCGTATCTCGATAAGTAATTGCAATACCTCCCTTTATGTCAGTATTTGGAAATATATTACTTGATTTTTGTTCGTAAAATAAAACTTTTACATTTTTATCATTCAACATTTTTTCATTCCACACTTTAGGTGTTTTACCTGCATTAAAAAGAAAACGAGCTGGATGTATCAAAACAACCTTTTTAGCCAAATTATAAAATTCATCAATGAAATGATGATAAATAGGATTATCACTTGTATCCTTAGTTAGAACCTGATAAGGCGGATTGCCTACTATTACATTGAACTTCATTTTTTGGTTGTTTATTTTGATGGTTTCTTTTTCAATGAATTTGTTTTCACTGATTAAATCGTAAGAGGTGTAGTTCGTTTCAAT
>CAYUFZ010000484.1:0-1678 GCA_964444025.1 uncultured Emticicia sp. | reverse complement strand
AAACAAGCCGTGGAACGTTAGGCACAATGCCACGAAACACTGCATAAACGAACATTTGGAGAAAAACTCGAAAATTATTTGTAAATTTGCTGTACAGAACTTTATATGGCAGACGACAAGATGAAAGCAAAATATTTAAACCCATTTACTGATTTCGGATTTAAAAAAATCTTTGGTGAAGAAGCAAGTAAACCTTTACTTATTGACTTCTTGAATGCTTTATTGCCTCAATCTGACAAAATTGTTGATTTATCGTTTAAAAACAACGAACAACTTGGACAAACTGAATTAGATAGAAAAGCTATCTATGACATTTTCTGTGAAAACGAAAAAGGAGAAAAATTTATAGTTGAACTTCAAAAAGCTAAACAAAACTATTTTAAAGAAAGAACAATTTACTATTCAACTTTTCCGATTAGAGAACAAGCCGAAAAAGGAGAATGGAATTACAACTTGAAAGCTGTTTATTGCATAGGAATTTTAGATTTTACTTTTGACGATTACAAAACCGAACCAGAAAAAAGGGAAGTTGTACACACTATAAAATTAAAAAACCAACACGGAAAAACGTTTTACGATAAATTGACTTTCATATATCTTGAAATGCCAAATTTTAAACAAACAGAAACAGAAATTGAAACCCGTTTAGATAAATGGCTTTATTTCATAAAACATTTAGAAGACTTTCAGTCTATTCCAACCATAATTGCGGACGAAGTTTTTAATCAAGCTTTTGAGAAAGCCGAACTTGCAAAATTTGGACAAGCAGAACTTGCAAACTATGAAAATAGTTTGAAAATATACAGAGATTTAAAAGGTGTAATTGACACTGCATTTGATGAAGGTAAACTTGAGGGAAAACTTGAAACAGCCAAATCTGCCAAATTAATGGGTATAAAAACAGACGATATTATAATTTTAACTGGACTTTCAAAAGAAATAATTGACAATCTGTAAACAATGCACTGTGCCTAACATGGTATTTAAAAAAGACTGGCAGATGGAAGTAATTGAACTTTTAGAATGCTATTTGGCTTTGGGAGTCAACTGATCATCAGTATTTCAAAGAATAGTCCTTCTTAAATACTTTTCCGTTGTTGGTAACCGCAATGAAACACATTTAATTATAATAAAACACATGAGAATTAAGATAGTATTTGCATGATTTTTCATTCTTTTAGGTTTAGCAGGAGTACTGCCTCTAAAGCTAAGTTTGTACCTACTGTCAGCCGTAATTTTTGTACTTTTGGAAAGCACCCTTTTATTCCATCCAAAGCATTTATGCCAGCCCAAAGTGGGTAAATCTCTTTCATTTCTCGCCACTGAACTCCCGTATAATTGAGCCAAAAAATGGCATCTATAATAGTGCGTAAACTATGTTTAGATTTTCGTTGTTTTCCAATTATTTTTCAATAATTTATCATTGAGATTCGCTTAAGGGCGTAAATTTCTTTCGCATTATCTTATAATTTTGGTCAATTACAAGAGAATCGATTCTTTCTTAAATACAAATTTTACCTTCCCAAAACATTATCTTAAATAAGTTGGATATTTAGGAAAAAAATAATTAGTTTTAAAGCCAAATCTGAAGTACAATCAAAAGATAGATAGCTTCAGATATAGGAGATATAGACGCAATATTGCGTTTATATGCTAGTTGTAAGAAATGTTAAAAAAT
>CAYUFZ010000483.1:0-1688 GCA_964444025.1 uncultured Emticicia sp. | reverse complement strand
CCGAAACAGAAAAACAACAGTTTTTACTCAATGGTCTTGATCGTTTACAAATTGTCGATAATTATGATAATAATCCTGAAAATGGATTATTTCTAAGCGAAATTCAAGCAAAAGCAATTCTTGATATGCGTTTGCAGAGATTGACAGGATTAGAAAGAGATAAAATTGTTGGAGAATACAATGAGTTGAAAGTATTAATCGATGAATTAAAGTCTATACTTGCCTCTCAGGAAAGAAAGCTTTCTATTATTAAGGATGAATTGAGTGATATGAAATCCAAATATGGAGATGCTCGAAGATCTAAAATAGAGATGGCTTCTGGAGAATTTAGTATTGAAGATATGATTCCTGATGATGAAATGTTGGTAACTATTTCGCATCAAGGTTATATGAAAAGAACGCCACTACAAGAATATCGAACACAGGGTCGGGGTGGCACTGGCTCGAGAGGTGTAAAAACAAAAGATGAGGACTATACCGAGCATCTTTTTGCAGCAACCAATCATAATTATTTATTATTTTTTACCAAAAAAGGTAAATTATTTTGGATGCGTGTCTTCGAAGTTCCTGAAGGTGCAAAAACATCAAAGGGTAGGGCGATACAGAATTTGATAAACATAGACTCTGACGATAAAATTCAGGCAGTGCTAAACGTTAAAACGCTTTCAGATGAAGATTATATTAAAAATAATTATATCGTCATGTGTACAGAAAGCGGAACTGTGAAGAAAACACTTTTGGAAGCTTATTCTAGACCTAGGCAGGGAGGCATAATTGCGATAGGAATTAATGAGGGCGACAATTTATTAGATGTGGCATTGACAAATGGCGACAATCAGATTGTTATCGCTGCTCGTAAGGGCAAAGTCGTGAGATTCCATGAAGCTGATACTAGACCAATGGGAAGAACCGCAACAGGCGTGAGAGGGATTAACCTTGAAGAAGATGATAAAGTGATAGGAATGGTCTGTGTTTCTCGTCCTGATACGCAGTTATTGGTTGTTTCTGACAAAGGATTTGGTAAAAGATCTGATGTAGAAGAATATAGAATTACGTCTAGGGGAGCTAAAGGAGTAAAAACATTAAATATTACAGATAAAACTGGTCTTTTGGTAGCTATCAAAGAAGTTACAGATGAGGACGATTTAATGATTATTACTAAAAAAGGGGTGGCGATTAGAATAAAAGTGGCAGATTTAAGGGTTCTTGGAAGAAACACACAAGGGGTAAAGCTTATCAGAATGTCTGAGTCAGATGATATTGCTTCGGTCACGAGAATAATCAGAGAAGAGGAGGAGGATACAGAGGAGGCTTCAGATAGTGCTGATGTAATGGTAGTTGAAACTGAATAAATAATTTGTAAACCCTATAATTAAGTATTAAATAACCAAAATCTAATTTTTTTTAAAATGAAAAAAATTTTGTTGGCGTCTGCAATGACTGCACTAACTTCTTCGGCATTTGCCCAAGCCGGATTGGAAGACCAATTGAAAGAGGCTCAATGTAAAACCATTGTTGATGGTATTTCTAAAGCAGAAAAAGCAACTTTAGACCCTAAAAAGGGATTAAAGTCGGCTACTTGGGTTAAGTTAGCTGAGGCTCACATAGAAATGGCTATGGGCTGTGGAAAAGATTCTGTTGCTTCAAAAAAAGCACCACAAACAATATATTCGCGGGAAGAAAAGTCT
>CAYUFZ010000482.1:0-1691 GCA_964444025.1 uncultured Emticicia sp. | reverse complement strand
TTTGAGGAAGGAGGCTTGTTGCCTTCTGAAAATGAACTTTGCGAGTCTTATCAAACCACCAGAATGACCATTCGACAGGCACTCAACGAGCTTGTCAAAGAGGGGTATATTACCCGTCATCATGGCAAGGGGACAACGGTTTCTGCCAGTAGAAAATCTTTGGGCTTGCTGTCTTTCAAGGGTTGGACAGAAGTGGTGGTTGCTAGTGACCGCCATGGCAAAACATTTCTCTTGGATAGTCCCAAAATCGTTTCTTGTGATACTAGTATTTTTGGTACGTTGATGGATAAAAAGTCCGAAGAATTTATTTTTATCAAACGCTTACGAATGGTAGAAGAATCGCCTATGATTTATGAAGAAACTTTTATCCCCAATCTACATTTGCCGAATTTTCTCGATGAACCCTTATTGGAGGGCTCTATCTTTCGAACATTATTAATAAAATATCACATCGATGTACAGAGCATGACACAAGAAGTTCGGGCAATTGCTTGTGATAAAAAGGTTGCAAAACTATTAAAAATAAAGCCTAAAACACCTATTATTCACCTTTTACGCAAATACCATACGTCGGTAGAGGGCTTTTTTTTATATGGGTCAATTTATTGTAATACCGAAAAATACGCTATCAGTAGTTTTAATTGAAAATCTATTTTAATTTTGAACCGAAATTATTGTTAATCTCTATAATTATTCCTTTGCCTTAAAACATGAAAAAAATTAAAGTTGCCGTTGTTGGTACAGGTTTTATCGGGCCGGCTCATATCGAAGCCTTACGCCGTTTGCCAAATGTAGAAGTGTTGGGTCTTTGCGAAGCTAACATTGATTTAGCGAAAGAAAAAGCAGCCTCATTGGGCATTGAGCGTGCGTATATTTTTGAAGATTTATTGAAAGATGCTGAAATTGAGTGTGTACACGTTTGTACGCCAAATTTCTTGCATTATTCGCAATCAAAAGCTCTTTTGCTTGCAGGAAAACACGTGGTTTGTGAAAAACCTTTGGCAACTAAAATTGAAGAAGCTGAAGAATTGGTAAAATTGGCTGCAGAAACTGGTTTGGTGAATGCTGTTCACTTCAATTTGAGGTATTACCCGCTTGTTCGTCAAATGAAAACCATGCGTGAAAAAGGTGATTTGGGGGATATTTACTCAATTATGGGTTCTTATTTGCAAGATTGGTTGTTCTATCAAACGGATTATAATTGGCGTTTAGAGCCTGATAAATCGGGCGATTCTCGTGCCATTGCCGACATCGGCTCTCACTTGTTGGATGTTACGGAGTATATCACTGGTTTGAAAATTGTAGAGGTAATGGCGGATTTTAATACCGTACACACCACTCGTCTAAAACCGTTGAAAGCCATCGAAACATATTCAGGAAAGATGCTTGAACCATCGGATTACCAAGAGGTTCAGATTAATACCGAAGACCACGCAAGTGTTTTATTAAGATTTGATAACGGAAACAAAGGAAGTGTGACGGTTAGTCAGGTTTCGGCGGGGCGTAAAAACAGATTGAATCTTGAGATTTCGGGGTCAAAAACGAATTTTGAATGGTGTTCGGAAAAGCCTAATGAGCTTTGGATTGGAAAAAGAGATGGTGCAAATCAGCATTTGATGAAAGACCCATCGTTGTTTTATCGTGAGGCTCAAAGTTTAATAAGCTTCCCTGGTGGTCATAATGAGGGTTTC
>CAYUFZ010000481.1:0-1696 GCA_964444025.1 uncultured Emticicia sp. | reverse complement strand
GGGGGAAAGATAAAAAATCATTTATTTTGCATAAAAAATAAATGATATGGAAACGAACCTACTACAATATATCCTACCCGAAGAATTACTAGAATATTTTGAATTGACTGATGCAGCAAAAACCAGTGACTCCTACACTTTTTATTTATCTGAAAAGAATATCTCGCCCCAAGAATACACGAATCAAAAGCTCCAATCAAAAGGATTCTTTGAGGAAGAAACCGTACGAGATTTTCCACTGCGAGGCAAAGCGTGTTTTTTAAAAATCAAACGCAGAAAATGGTTGAATGAAGATACTGGTAAAATAGTTTACCGAAACTGGGGATTAGTGGCAAATGGGACTCGGATGACGAAGGAATTCGCCACTTTTTTAAAAGCAGTCCTTAGATAACACGCCAATTAGCTGTAAAACACTGGGAGACATCTATGGATTAGATGGAAAAAGGTTACAAGAGCAATATGCTGCCCATTTGAGTGATTTTAGTAGTTGGAAAGAAGCAGACCATGCAGAAGATTGGCTATTATTTCCAGAAAATATGGGTGAATATTTATCTATTGATGAAACAAGTTTATCACAAGGAGAACTCTATACCATTCTTACTAATAAATCTGCCAAAGGTCGTAAAGGAGCATTAATAGCCATGATAAAAGGTACAGAAAGTGATAAAATCATTGATATTTTACTAAAAATGGAAGAGTCTATCCGAAAAAAGGTAAAGGAGGTAACTTTGGATTTAGCCCCTACGATGGAAAGAATTGTTAAAAAAAGTTTTCCTAAAGCCAAAATGGTAGCTGATAGATTCCACGTTCAACAGCTCGCCAGCGATGCTGTTCAACAAATCAGAATTGAGCACCGATGGCAAGCTATTGAGCAAGAAAACAAAGAAATGGAACTGGCTAAGGAAGCCAAAATCCCTTTTGTAGCTGATCTATTGGAAAATGGAGATACATTGAAACAATTGCTTGCTCGCAGTCGGTATTTACTCTTCAAAAAACAACAAGATTGGTCAGTTTCGCAAGTGCATAGGGCAGAAATCTTATTTCGATTATACCCTGATTTACAACAAGCCTATCAACTTAGCAGAAAGCTATCTGATATTTTTACCCATTCAAAAGAAAGAATTGTTGCCTTTAAAAAATTGGCTCTTTGGTATAATGATGTCGAAAAAGCATCATTCAAATCGTTCAATACTATTGCCAAAACCATTGAGAATAATTATGAGAAAATCTTAAATTTCTTTGATAACAGAAGCACAAATGCGTCTGCAGAATCCTTTAATGCAAAGATAAAGGCTTTTAGAAATCAGTTTAGAGGCGTACGAAATGTGAAATTCTTCCTATTTAGGCTTTTAAAAATTTATGCCTAATCCCCCCACTTTTACGATTGACCCTTGGTATATATATAAAAAAAAAGAGCCTTATAATAAGGCTCTTTCTACTTTAATAAAATTCTGGCATCTACCTACTCTCCCAAGTTTGAACTCAGTACCATCGGCGGTGTGGGGCTTAACTTCTCTGTTCGAGATGGGAAGAGGTGAACACCCACCCTATTAACACCATGAAAATCTGCTTGACAATAATATATCAAGGCTTAATGTCTTTATTGACTTATGTTACAGAAAGATAAAAAAATAATATTGGTAAGAGTCCTCGATTCATTAGTATTGCTCGGCTTAGTGTTACCACTTCTACACCT
>CAYUFZ010000480.1:226-1697 GCA_964444025.1 uncultured Emticicia sp. | reverse complement strand
TTGGATTTTCAGCCCTTGGATAATAATCCATTTTGGGTGGGCGTATTTTCTTAGGAACTAATGCTTGGGGATTAAAATTTATATCTCTAGCATATTTTTTTGTCAGTTGTTCTAGACATTGTTCAATAATTTTTACGGACTCCCAACATTCTTGAACCCGCACAAAATTTCTATCCCAGCAATCCCCTACTTTACCCATTTTCCCCTCGCCTATAGGAATTTCAAAATCAAGTTCAGGATAAACAGAGTACCCATCTACCCTCCTTAAATCCCATTTCAAACCCGAACCACGCAATACAGGACCAGTGCATCCGTAGTTTATGGCAAGCTCCATTGGAAGTACGCCAATATTTGCGGTACGATTGATAAAAATATGATTATCTATTAGTAATTCTTGGAGCTCTACCAATTTTGGTTTCAAATATTCAATAAACTCAGAGCATTTTTCCTCAAACCCAACTGGCAAATCGTAAAAAAGCCCCCCTACCCATATATAATTATACAGAAGCCTAGCACCACTAAGCCACTCCAACAATCTTAATATATGCTCTCTATCCCTAAATACCCACAAAAATGGAGTAAAAGCACCAATATCCAGTCCATAAGTACCGATAGCAATAAAATGAGATGCCAAGCGATTGAGTTCCGCAACCAATACTCGAATATACTCAATTCTTTTAGGAATTTCTTGACTAATTCCTAACATTTTTTCAATACCCATAACATACGCCCATTCAGAATTCATCGAAGCGACATAATCCAACCTATCAACATAAGGGATGATTTGATTGAAGGGCAAACTTTGGGCATGTTTTTCAAAACAACGATGCAAATAGCCCAAATGCGGAATAATGTCCACGACACCCTCTCCGTCTGTCAGTACTTCCAAACGCAACACTCCATGGGTAGAAGGATGCTGAGGACCAAGATTAAGAATCATTTCTTCAGATTTCAAAGCCTCAATTTTGTATTTATTTGGCTCTGAAATACTGAAATTTTCTGGACGATATTTATACTGTATTGATTTCAATGCTATTTTTTTTATAAAGATACAAATACTTGATAGGCAATCATAGCCTTTGCATGGTTTGTTTTACCATTGTATTTTTCCATTCAGCAAAATTTCCAGCAAGAATATGCTCTCTCGCTTGTCCAACCAGCCACAAATAAAAAGTTAAATTATGCACACTTGAAATTTGTGCAGCCAAAATTTCATCACATTTAGTCAAATGTCGAAGATACGCTTTAGAGTAAAATGTACTAACATACCCTCCAAGATTTTCATCAATTGACGAAAAATCATCTTTCCATTTTTCATTCTTAATATTAATAATCCCTTGAGTGGTAAAAAGCATTCCATTTCGAGCATTTCGAGTAGGCATGACACAATCAAACATATCAATGCCTCTTGCTACTGATTCTACTATTTGTTTTGGCGTTCCGGCTCCCATTAGGTAGCGGGGTGTTGCTT
>CAYUFZ010000480.1:0-216 GCA_964444025.1 uncultured Emticicia sp. | reverse complement strand
GGTACCCACCCCCATCAAATACCGTGGTTTATTTTTGGGTAAAATACCATTGACATATTCAATGGTTTCATACATTTTTTCTGCGGGTTCGCCCACAGCTAATCCCCCAATGGCATTACCTTCTCTGTTTTGTTCTGCAATAAATTCGGCTGACTGAATTCTTAAATCTTTATAAGTACTTCCTTGTACAATCGGGAATAATGCTTGCGAATATCC
>CAYUFZ010000479.1:0-1705 GCA_964444025.1 uncultured Emticicia sp. | reverse complement strand
TAGGAGCATTCGAAATCCACATTTTAGCGCCATTAAGAATCACAAAATCGCCATCTTCCTTAATATTTGTTCTCATTCCTCCTGGATTTGAACCAAAGTCCGGCTCGGTTAGTCCAAAACATCCCAAAAACTCACCACTACCTAATTTTGGCAAAAACTTCCTTTTTTGTTCTTCACTTCCATACTTATATATCGGAAACATGACCAAAGAACCTTGGACAGAAGCCGTCGAACGCATACCCGAATCGCCTCGCTCTATTTCCTGCATCATCAAGCCATAAGAAATATAATCCAATCCTTGTCCACCATATTCTAAAGGAATGGTTGGTCCAAAAACACCTAAATCTCCCATTTTTTGAACGATAAACTCAGGAAATACTCCTTTTTGGGCAGCATCTTCTATGATGGGAGAAATTTCTTTCTTGACAAACTCTCTCACAGAAGCCCGAATCAATAATTGCTCCTCCGTTAGTAAATCATCCATCAGATAAAAATCTGGTGATTCAAAATCATCTTTTTTAGAACTCCTATTAAATTCTTGAGCTGAAGCGTTCATATAAAAAATTATTATTGATTAGTGAGTCAAAAGTCTAAAATCACTTGATTTCTTAAAATATCCTCCATGGTTTCCCTTTCTCGAATAATTTTGGCATTTCCTTGATAAATCAATACTTCTGCTGGCTTTAGCCTCGAATTATAGTTAGAAGCCATCGAAAACCCATAAGCCCCTGCGTTTTTCATCACAATGATGTCGCCTTCCTCTGTTTTCGGCAATAAACGATCCTTGCCGAATGTATCGGTCTCGCAAATATACCCCACAATATCATACGTTTCTTTTTCTCCTTCATCCAACTTCGAGCCATTAATGATTTCATGGTATGCGTCATACATCATTGGACGAATCAAGTGATTCAAGCCCGAATCTACGCCTATGAAATTTCGGTGAGGATTGTATTTCACCACATTGGCAGATGTCAGGAGATACCCACATTCACTGACCAAAAATTTACCCGGTTCAAACCATAATTCCACCTCTCTTCCTAATTTTTTACAAAATTCATTAAAAACCTTCACAACGGCATGCCCCAATTTTTCCATATCGGTAATATGGTCATCTTTTTTATAGGCAACCTTAAATCCCGAACCTAAATCAATGAATTGAATATTTGGAAAAAATTTATAGCTTAGGTCAAAAAGCTTTTCAGCAGCATCTACAATCACGTGAGCATTTTTAAAATCAGACCCTGTGTGCTGGTGCAACCCGACCACATTCAATCCATATTTCTCAACGATTTGATGAATTTCCTCCACTTGTTCGATAGAAATACCAAATTTAGAATCTTTGTGTCCTGTTGATATTTTTAGCGTTCCACCTTCCATAATATGCGGATTGATTCTCAAACAAATCGGGTAGGCATTTCCGTAAGTTTGTCCGAATTTTTCTAAAAGCGGAAGAGAGTCAAGATTCATTCTAAGCCCCATCCTTACAGCCTGCTGCACCTCCGAAAAAGCTACTCCACTTGGAGTATATTGAATCTGATTGGGTTGATAGCCAGCCAATAGAGCCAATTCAGCTTCTTGAATAGATACCACATCAATATCCACCCCATTTTTTCTCATCAACTTCAATATATTCACGTTGGTAAGAGCTTTACAAGCGTATTTGATTTTCAGATTTGTTCCAGCAAATGCTTGACGCATCTTA
>CAYUFZ010000478.1:0-1710 GCA_964444025.1 uncultured Emticicia sp. | reverse complement strand
GAAAGTTCAATAGGACTTTTGGACTGATTAAGTACAGGAATTTTATAACTTTCGGAAGTTCCCATTTTACGCTTAAAACGTGAAATCACGTTTTTTGGGTCTTTCTCTGCAAACTCTTGTGCTTTTGAGCCTACAAAAATTCTGTCTTTGCGAAAAGCAATAACAGAGGGTAAAGTATTTCTACCAAAGTCCGTAGGATTGGTAAAAACTTGTACTTCACCTTTTACAAATTTGGCAATTACTGAGTTGGTAGTTCCCAAGTCAATACCGAAGTTTATCATATTTTCCATAATCGTGAATTGCTTTTGAATTAAGAAATTGAGTTTTTAGATTGAACAACAACGACTGCTTTTTGAACAATTTGGTTTAAACCGCCTTGTTTAAGTCTGATAATTGGCTTAATAACTTCCGTTATTACCAAATTTTCGGTACTTTCTCCCGCTATACTTGCTTCGCAGTCTAAACGAGTTTGGTCGTAGGCTTCGCCCAATGGGTTATGAACCGTTAAACCTGATTGACTTTTTTCGTACAAACGGGTTTCAAACAAATTTTTCAAATTTGTTAGATTTCTTAAAATAGTGTTGGCTTCTTGGATTTTTTCCAATTTTTTTTCAATCTCAAAAATTTGGTTGAGCATATCCAAAAATACTTTTTCACTCTCGGGAAATTTATATGTCTGCATTATTTTGCTTTTTAATTCGTTGATAAATTGGGTTTAAAATATGCTTACGCACAAACGCATTAATTTTAGGTCTGTTTTTCAATTTTTCAGCCCAAAATGGCGAAAAGTAATAATAAATTGCTACAAAATATCTCCCAAAGATATTTTTCAGCAAAAACCTATCTCTAAAATCACGAAAAGCCATTACTTCGGGTGCATCACAATCACCATAACAGGCAGTAGCAATGTAACAACTGCTTGAATTGTTGGCTGATGCTTGACTTTGTTTCTGTTGCATAACTCTTAATGCTTCTCCTTGTATTTTCCTGCCCGCCCTATCTGCTGAATTTTCTATATGACTTTTCAAAGAATAATCATTTTTGCCAATTTCAGATAATCTTGCAATAAAACTTCTTGCGTATGTAGTTTCTAAACTTTCACAAAGTTCAAGTAATTCATCAACTAATTCAATTTTCAAATCGGAATGACTGAAATTCGCAATTTGAGCAAGGTTATTTCGTGAAAACAGGTTGTCAAGAAGTTCTTTAACTTTATCTTGATTAACTTCTAATGCACTGTATAGGCGTACTTGCGAATTTATATTTGAAATAACACCAATAAGTTGGTTCAATTCTTCTCTTTGATGTGCTGTTCTTTTTTGCACAATTTCTTGTAAATCTCTTGCTGCTTCTCTAATTCGTTGTTTCGTTTCATTATCACTTACATTGATTTTCTGAGCAATTTTAATCAATGAGGTTGCTGTTTCAAGGTCGCTATGTTCGTTAAAAACTGCAACCGATAAAGCCCTAATTGCTAATGCTACTTGTTCTCGTATTTCATCAAAAACATCAGGCTGTTTATTCAAGTCATCTGTATTGACAAGTCCGTTTACTTTTGAGATAAGTCCACTTATATTACTATTCTTTTCAGTACTTTCAATTAATTCTTGCAACTGACGAATTGCAAGAGCATATTTCAGAAGTATAGGGGCATACTTTTCTGCTTCTGCTCGTTCTTCCAATAATCGCTGTCTATCTTTTTCGGAAAAA
>CAYUFZ010000477.1:1170-1722 GCA_964444025.1 uncultured Emticicia sp. | reverse complement strand
TGTAATTTTATACTGAATTTGATACATTATTCAAAAAATTCTAAACTCAAATGAACTTTACCGAACAAGAAAAGAATCCTTTGGCAAGCATCGAAGAATGGGAAGATGATTTGTTAAATAGATATCCAGAGCCTAAAGGGGCTTCTAAAACAAAAGAAGAATACCGCAATTACGTGGACTCAAAGCGTGTCGAAACCGTTAAGGAGTTTTATCGTCTCAATCACACGTATCAAACGTACGATTTTGTAGTCGAAAAAGAAAAAGACTTCCTGAAATTTGATAAAAGAGAAATGTCTGTATGGGATGCCATTGATTTTTTGAATACCCTAGTGGATGATTCTGACCCAGATACAGATTTAGACCAATTTCAGCATTTGTTGCAGACTTCCGAAGCGATTCGTGCGGATGGTCATCCAGATTGGTTTGTATTGACTGGCTTTTTGCATGATTTGGGTAAAGTACTTTGCTTGTTCGGAGAGCCTCAGTGGGCAGTTGTAGGGGATACATTTGTGGTAGGTTGCCAACATTCGGATAAAATTGTATATCCTGAGT
>CAYUFZ010000477.1:0-1160 GCA_964444025.1 uncultured Emticicia sp. | reverse complement strand
ATATAATACCAAATATGGAATATACACTCACAAATGTGGTTTGGATAATGTGAAAATGTCTTGGGGACATGATGAATATTTGTATCAAATGCTCAAGAATTATCTTCCAGAAGAAGCCAATTACATGATTCGCTATCACTCATTTTATCCGCAACACCGTGACGATGCGTATGCCCATTTGATGAGCGACCACGATTATAAAATGTTTAAATGGGTAGATAAATTTAATCCTTACGATTTATATTCGAAGGTTCCTGTGCCACCAAATGCAAAAGAGCTTCGCCCGTATTATGAAGATTTATGTGCCAAATATCTTCCAAGTACACTGAAGTTCTAATTTATATTCAAACGGCTACTTTAACAAATAGCCGTTTTTTTATGCTTGTAAAGGTCTTTAGATTGAAGTGCTATGCTTGAGAGAATGTAATACATATTTATTTACCCCCCCCAAAAAAAAAACTCGAAATCTGCCAATTTAGCTAGATTCCGAGGTTTTTTCTAATTTTTTTCCTTAAACAAAATTATTTAATTGGCTAATTTCAACGATTGCCAAGTGTTTATTTGCCAGCCTTTTTTACCATTTTTACTATAAACGGCGGTATATTTCAAATGCAAATTAGATACTTTTCCGTCTGTCGAATTTTGTTCAATCATAACTTGACCGTTAATGACTGCCGCATTGCCATACACACGAATCTTAATCTCTTCGACATCTATTTTATTATATACGCTTTTTCCCTCTTTAATTGAGGCAATGTAGCTGACTTTATTGTCTTGCTTGCCGCTTGAGTGGGTATATACCAAATCGTCTGCGAAGATTTTTTCGAGAAAATCATACTCTTTGGATACCTGAGCTGCAAATCTTTTTCTTTCCAATGCTTCTATGGTAGCTGCCGGATTTTGGGCGAAAGTCTTACCAATCATCAAAAATAAAGCAAAAATGAGGAGTTTTTTCATAGTCTTTAGGGTTTATTTACCAATAAACTCAACTCCTTTCGCTGAGAAAAGAGTCGAGTTATTCAATATTAAAGTTCTACTTTATTCATTTTAGGTACTAAAAAGTGCATCACAAGCCAAGCCAGCAAATACGCTCCAGCACAAATCGCACCAACATCCAAGCTCAAATTTTAAAACCAGCACAAAGTAGTATTGCATTAAAT
>CAYUFZ010000476.1:0-1730 GCA_964444025.1 uncultured Emticicia sp. | reverse complement strand
TCAAAATAATCAGGCTATTCCTCAAATTTATGAAGCGAATGATAAATTTGGTTTATTGAGGGGAGATAAAATAGCGAAAGAATTTGGCTTAAAATATATTTTGATGGGTAATGGCGATGAATATCAGATGCTCGATGAAGTAAAATCTTTACAATCGTCGTTGATTATTCCGCTCAATTTCCCTTCTGCTTATGATGTAGAAGACCCCGAAGACGCTAAAATGGTCACTTTGTCTGAGCTGAAGCATTGGGAAATGGCACCTGCTAATGCTGGAATTTTGGCTAAAGAAGGGGTGAATTTTGCGATTAGTGCCTATGGCATTAAAAATAAAGCTGATTTTTGGACAAATTTACGAAAAGCTATTCAATACGGTTTGCCCGAGAAAAAAGCCTTGGAGGCACTGACGAGTATTCCAGCTCAATTATTGAAAGTCGAAGATAAATTAGGCACTTTAAAGTCTGGTATGATGGCTAATTTCATTATTTCTTCTTCCAACATTTTTGATAAAGATAATACGATTCATGAAAATTGGATTCAAGGGAAAAAGTTTGTCATTAATGATATGAACGTGAAAGATGTTCGTGGGAAATACGATGTAAAAATAGGTGAACTTTCAGCGTTTCAATTATCGGTAAGCGGCAAAATTGATAAACCTGAATTTACCTTTATTCAAGATTCAACTAAAATCAAAGCAAAAGCGACAAGACTAAGCGATTTGTTTACTTTTTCTTTAAAATTGAATAAAAAAGAGGAAAATGATACGAGATTGACTGCTTATCTCCAAAACAATGATTTGTTGGGAGAGGCGGTTTTGTCTGATGGAAAAATAGTTAAGTGGCAAGCGATTTTTAAAGAAAATCTTCAAGAAAGTGCTAAAAAAGATTCTTCGGCATCGTCCTCGCCCACAATAGGCAAGATGATTTATCCTTTCACAGCCTACGGAAATTTTGAAAAACCAAAGCAAGAAACTTTGTTGATTAAAAATGCAACTGTTTGGACCAATGAAAAAGATGGAGTTTTGTCAAATGCTGATGTATTGGTTCAAAATGGAAAAATTGCCAAGGTTGGACAAAAGCTTTCTGCTCCTCAAGGAGTGAAAGTTTTAGATGGAACGGGCAAACATTTGACGAATGGCATTTTTGATGAACATTCACACATTGCTTTGTTCTCAATCAATGAAAACCAATCGGTTTCTTCGGAAGTTCGACAAGAAGATGCTCTAAATTCGGACGACATAAATATTTATAGACAATTGGCTGGTGGTGTGACTTCTTCTCAATTGTTGCATGGTTCGGCGGATTGTATCGGTGGTCAATCGGCACTTATTAAATTGAGATGGGGAGAAAGCCCTAATACTTTATTACTCAAAGGAGCGGATGGGTTTATTAAGTTTGCTTTGGGAGAAAACGTAAAAAATGGAAATTATCCAACATCTTCTGGGAG
The DNA here is from genome assembly GCA_964444025.1 of uncultured Emticicia sp. Taxonomy (GTDB): domain Bacteria; phylum Bacteroidota; class Bacteroidia; order Cytophagales; family Spirosomataceae; genus Emticicia. Next base: position 287 of record CAYUFZ010000476.1, on the reverse strand, counting down.
ATTTCCACAGACTAGAATGGGGGTGGAGCAGGTATTTGTAGATGCGTTTCAACGTGCAGGAGAATACGAAAAACAATGGAACGAATATTTAAAAGCTCCGAACAAAGCCCAATTGAATGCTCCAAAGAGAGATTTAGAATTAGATGCTTTGGTTGAGATATTAAATAAAAAGAGATTCATCACGTGTCACTCGTATGTGCAGTCTGAAATCAATATGTTGATGAAAGTAGCAGAATCTTTCAACTTCAGGGTGAACACATTTACGCATATCCTAGAAGGATACAAGG
>CAYUFZ010000475.1:0-1731 GCA_964444025.1 uncultured Emticicia sp. | reverse complement strand
TTGAAAAAAGTATTGAAATCAAAAGGATATTCTACAAACGTTGGTGATGAAGGTGGTTTTGCACCAAATATCAAATCCAATGAAGAGGCAATCGAAATCGTTTTACAATCGATTGAAAAGGCTGGATTCAAGCCGGGTGAAGATGTGTTTATCGCAATGGATGCTGCTACTTCTGAATTTTATGATGCAAAAACAGGTCTTTATACTTTCAAAAAATCTGATGGCAAGCAATTGAATTCTTCTGAAATGGCGGCTTATTGGGCATCTTGGGTTGAAAAATATCCAATCATTTCGATTGAAGATGGAATGGCTGAAGATGATTGGGCTGGTTGGGCTGAATTGACGAAGCTTATTGGTAGCAAATGTCAATTGGTTGGTGATGATTTGTTTGTAACCAACGTAAATCGCTTACAACAAGGTATCGATACGGGTGTGGCGAATGCAATTTTGGTGAAAGTAAATCAAATTGGGTCATTGACTGAAACCATCAATGCTGTGAATTTGGCACATAAAAACAAATATAAAAGCATTATGTCGCACCGTTCGGGTGAAACCGAAGATGCTACAATTGCCGACTTGGCAGTTGCTTTGAATACGGGTCAAATCAAAACTGGTTCAGCTTCTCGTTCGGATCGTATGGCGAAATATAATCAATTGCTTCGTATTGAGGAGGAATTGGGGCAAGCGGCTTATTTCCCGGGCTTAAAATTCTAATTTTATCCCTTTTGATAAGTTTTTTATACAAAGTCTGCCTATTTATTGGCAGACTTTGTAGTTTTATATACTTTTGAATAAAATTCTTAGCTTAATTCTGTCGATGAAAAAACAAATTATCAAATTTCTTATAAAATATCGCTTTTATTCGCTTACCGGGGGTGGTTTATTGATTTGGGTTTCTTATTTCGATGGGAGTAGCCTATGGGCTCAGATTCAATTGCGTGCCAAACTTTCTGATTTAAAAAGTCAGCAAGAGTACTATGATTCGGAATTGAGAAAGGTTAGGCTGGAAGAAAATGAGGTCATGGGTACCAAAGAAGCGATGGAGAAATTTGCCCGAGAGAAATATTTGATGAAAAAAAATGGAGAAACAATATTTATTATCGTTGATGAAGAAAATAAATCGGTCGATAAAGAGGAAGATGAATAAAAAAAACTCTCTTTTGTAAAAAAAGAGAGTTTTTGAACAAAATATGAATATTACTTCAATGTTGTAATCCATTTTGCAATCTTCAAGGCATCATCCTTCGGTACATTAGTCAAGGCTGCCATTGGAGGATATCCTTCCCAATTGCTTGGTTTTGGCTTGTAAATTAACTCAACAATTTGCTCAGGTTTGTATTTTTTCTTTTTCATTACCTCTTGGTAAGCCGGACCCACCAATCTCGCATCAACTCTGTGGCAAGCCAAACAAGTGTGCTTCTGAAGTAATTTTTCGATATCCGGTGGGATTTTGGTTTGAGCTTTAGAAACGGACGCCATGCCCATCACTATTGCAATAGCTAAAAGTGATTTTTTCATTTTTTTAATTGGTAATTGAATATATTGCCGAACAATTAATTTTACTTATGCGAAATACGTAAACAAAACGATAGAAAGAAAATTTTTCTGCAAATTTTAATCTATTTTTTTGTTAATGTTTAGTTAATCTTAAATTATTCAATAATCTTGCCATCATTTTAGAAAAAATTGATGTAAATAACCCTGTTGCGGCAGATTGGATCCGAATTACCG
>CAYUFZ010000474.1:0-1740 GCA_964444025.1 uncultured Emticicia sp. | reverse complement strand
CGATTTGGAGCAGCAGGAGAAGGTACTTAACTCAGCAGTAAAATATCAAGCAAGGTTGGTACAGACAGCAAAAGCATTACAAGACATGGGGCTAGAGGGGGAAGCGGGTCCTTCTATTGCCATCATCAGAGAAATATCAGAAAGAGTTACGTCTATCTCCAAAATGGTCAATGACATGACAGAAGCCCGAAAAAGAATCAATAATCTTGAAAATATTGAAGAACAAGCAAGGCTTTATGGAAGTGAAGTAAAAGAATATTTTGATGAAATTCGATATCATGTAGATAAACTTGAGCTACTCATTGATGATGAGGATTGGCCTTTGGTAAAATATAGAGAATTATTGTACATTCGATAATTAAGTTGATTGACGAGGCTACCTCAAATGGTAGCCTCAATTTTTTTTTAATATCAAAAATTATTATCAATTTTGCGATTCATTCGCATGTATAAATCTGAAAAATAAATTAAATGTTTGGAAAGTTTGCTCTAAAAATCACGCTATTTCTTAGCCCAATTGTATTGTTGGTCTTGGGTTATTTCTATTTTGACCCATTCATGATTTTGAAAAAATATGATGTTTATCCAAATAATTTCGCTAAAAGTCTGAATAGAGACCGAATATCGACGCAAATATTTATCAATAATAATCCAAAATTTCATTATAATTCATTTATTTTTGGTAGTTCTCGCTCTAGTGTATTTTATACCAATGCTTGGGCTACACATATTTCAGAAAAAACACCTTTTCACTTTGATGCCTCTTGCGAAACCATCTATGGGATTGCAAGCAAACTCGATTTTATCGACAAACAAGGGAATAACATCAAAAACGCATTATTTGTAATGGATGGTGGTACTTTCGCTTACGAACAAGATACCCTTGGAACTATTTTTGTGCAAGATTATCGAGTTAGTGGCTTGTCTCGGTGGAAATATCAGTTAATTTTTGCCAATAGCTATCTCTCCAGAGGCTTTTTTGTGGCGTTTTACGATTATTTATTTTTTGGTAAATTTCGACCTTACATGAGAAATTACCTCGAGTTTAGGGAAATAAACTACACTCCAATCTATAATGACTTCATTTTTACTGGGTATATCAAAGAAATTGCCAAAGATTCGCTCAAATATTACAATCAGCCTGATTTTTTCTACCAGCGACCCAAAAATCCGGTAGTTGGAATTCCTGTCATCAAGCCATATCAAATCAATTATTTAAAGAAAATCCAATCTCTTTTGCAAAAACATCATACCAATTACAAAATTGTTATCGGCCCGATGTATAATCAAGTCATTTTTAATCCGACAGACCTAAAAATTTTAAATGATATTTTTGGAAGCAGCCATATATATAATTATTCAGGAAAAAATCGTTTTAGCGAAAATATGGGCAATTATTATGAAATTTACCATTACAAACCCCAAGTAGCAAACGAAATTATGCGAGAAATTTACCAAACTACAAAGTAATTTCCGCAGAAACTTTTATACCAAATCGACTCACCCCGGGATTTGCCAAGTGTGTTAATCGGTGAATGGCTTCTACTCTAAGTACTTTGAAAATATTACTCACACCATATCCAAGCTCAATATATGGCATTTTGTTCAAGCCCATAAAACTATTATAGGTACTTGACAAACCATAATTGTTCATTTCAAGATTTTTGTGCGAAATATCACCAATCAAAAACTTACCAGTAGTAAAAGTTCGCCATTTTAATTTTTTTATCAGTGGAAATC
>CAYUFZ010000473.1:0-1746 GCA_964444025.1 uncultured Emticicia sp. | reverse complement strand
CCCCAACAAGTCAAAATCTGAAATATCCCATCCAAACTCATGAATCATCGGAGCCAAAAATAGAGAGGGGTCTGCCACTCTCCCAGTAATTATGATTTGAGCATCTGCTTGAAGGGCTTCCAATATGCCTTCTACCCCAAGATAGGCATTGGCTGAAATTACTTCTCCAGACTCGCCGATGGGTTTATTGGTTTCGATGCTTTTTTCACTTTTATTTAATTGAGTCAATACATCATCTCCCACGACTGCTGCAATTTTAACAGAAATGTTCATTTTTTGAGCAATTTCAGCTATTTTCTTTGCCCCTTCGATGGGGTTTGCAGCACCCATATTACTAATTAGACGAATACCTTTTTGGTCTAAAATTGGCAATAATTGCACCAACCTTCGCTCCAAAAGAGGGTCGTACCCTTTCTTAGAGTCAAGCATTTTTCGTTTTTGTGCCAAAGCAATGGTTCGCTCTGCCAAACATTCTAGTACAAGATAGTCTAACTTTCCTTTTTCAGCGAGAATGACGGCTGGCTCTAATCTATCTCCGGAAAATCCGGCTCCACATCCAATGCGTATTGTTTCTTTCATGAATTAAATATGTAAAGACCCAGAAATCAAAGCAACGATTGTCATCACCAAAGTTGTACCCCATGCCCAAAAAAAAGTATGTTTTTGATGCTCTCCTAAATCGACCTCCGTCATTCCTATCAATAAAAATGTCGATGCAGTTAAAGGACTAATCGGAAACCCGACAGTCATTTGCCCCATCAACGCTGCTCTTCCAATTTCGAGTGGGTCTAATCCAAATTGGGTAGCCGTCTGACTTAAAATAGGCACAACACCATAATAATACGCATCTGGAGTAAATAAAATACTTGCGGGCAAACTTGTAATAGCCGTCAATACTGGCAAATAATTGCCGTAAGCCGAGGGAATCAAGGCAACCAATCCTTCTGCCATTGCGTCAATCATTTTCGTTCCTGACAAAATCCCAGAGAAAATCCCAGCGGCAAAAATCATGCTCGAAACTAAGAAAATATTCATCCCATGCCCCCGCATGATTTTTTGTTGGTCGGACAATTTCGGATAATTAATCAATAAAGCCACCATCGCCGCAACCACAAACAAAGTAGGTGCCGGAACCCAACCTTTCATCAAAACCCCTATCAATCCAATCGTAAGAATGGCATTCGGAATGAGCAATTTATGCCTTTTTAAAGAATCATCAGATGCTTTTTCGGAAGACCCTTCATGCACCCAATCAATAATCCCCAATCTTTTTCTTTCTTTTTTACCCAAATAATAAGCCACTAACAATACCCACACAATACCTGCTAAAATAGAAGGAATATTGGGATTAAAAATATGAACAATATCGCTTTTTAAAGTAGAAATAGCACGGGCAGATGTCCCCGACCAAGGTACTAAATGCAAAGGACCCACACTCAAAGCAACTACCGTAGCCAACACTAACTTATTGATTTTTAGCTGCTTATAAATAGGCAAAAAGGCTGATAAGACAATCATAAAAGTAGCTGTCCCATCGCCATCTAAATGGACAATCATGGTGAGTACAGCAGTACCCACGACTACTTTTAAAGGGTCTCCTTTCACCGACTTGATAATCAATGCAATAATCGGGTCGAATAAGCCAGCATCTAGCATGGTGGCAAAATACAATACTGCAAACATCAGCAATATGCCTGTCGGAGCCACTTGTTTGATGCCTTCTAAGGCAAATTTGCCTAATTCGGT
>CAYUFZ010000472.1:0-1750 GCA_964444025.1 uncultured Emticicia sp. | reverse complement strand
CATGTCCAATTGACGGTGGAAGGAAATAATTTTATTGACATTCAAATCAATCAGTTCATCATTTATTTCTACTTGAATTCCAATCCAATTACAAGCATTGATTACTTTGGCAAAATAATTTGGATAGCCATTTTTCCACCAGCCAACACGTGTTTTGTCGGGAAACCAAACCCCCGCTACATAATTACCCAATAGGCTTTTACCTGAATAGCCTTCTTCAAAATTTCCACGTCCGCCCATTCTTCCATTACCCAAGCTCATCAAACTCTCGGTAATTTCGTTATATTCTGGGTGAAAAGTGTCTTCAACGATGCACCATTCGTGGTGTGTGATATAATTTTTCATAGAATTTGGGATGCTTTTGCATCTTATATGTGTTAGTTAAAGTATTTATTTTTTCTCATTGCAATTTAGAAATTAAGGTTTCGAGAGCCATACCTTTGAACCCGTCGATAACCCAATCTGCTTCATTCAGCACATCTGGCTTTCCGATACCGATGACTTTCATTCCGGCACGTTTTCCTGCTTCTACACCCGCAACAGCATCTTCAAATACAATACACTCCGAAGCCAATAAGTGCAGTTCGGAAGCTCCTTTTGAAAATACTTCGGGGTCGGGTTTGCCTTTTTCAATTTTTGTACCATCAATGATAACATCAAAAGCATCCAAAAGCCCGACTTTATCCAAAATCATCTTTGCATTTTTGCTCACCGAGCCTAATCCAATTTTAATATCTGTCTGTTTGATTTGTGCGAAAAATTCCTCGACACCTTCCAATATATCTTTGTGTGTCATTTGAGAGACCAATTGCAAGTAATAGTTGTTTTTATCGCTTGCTAATTGGGCTTTTTGTGCTTCCCCAAGGGTAATATTTCCATGTTTGAGAATTCGTTCAAGCGATTCTGTCCTGCTAACTCCTTTCAAGGTTTCGTTGAATTCTTCCGAAATGTCGAAGCCCAAATCGTTCGCCATTTTTCTCCAAGCCTGATAGTGAAACCCGGCAGTTTCTACAATTACTCCATCCAAATCAAATAAAAAAGCCTTAATCATTGTATATGTTTGTTTACGGGTTTATTCACTGAATTTCTAAAATTAATGCTGTCATGGCAGGAACTTTGATGCTGCTGATATCTTTCAACTCTTCTCCGGTCATGATATTTTTGGCTTTGGAAGCTCCCTGAAGTATTTCGGCAAATCTCGCTGATTGTACAATGGCTTCTGTTTTTTTGGTATTACTCAAAACCATCACTTTTTGGTGGTCGGTGTATCTGAAATAGACATAAATACCTTCATCAAAAGGGGTAAATTGCATGAATTTTCCTTTGCTCAGTGCCTCTGAATTTTTACGATAATTCAATAATTTTTTATTAAACTCAAAAGCCTCATTTTCTATGGCAGTGCGGCCTTCCTTGGTGAATTTATTTTGAGCATCGCCCTCAAAACCTCCAGGAAAATCTTTTCTAACTTCTGCATCTGTTGGATTTTTGAAGTTTTTCATCAAAAATTCGGTTCCATAATACATTTGAGGTATTCCTCGGACGGTATAAAGCCAAGTCAAGCCCATTTTATATTTCTCAAAATCTTCACCAATCACCGAAAAATACCTATCCGTATCATGGTTTTCGACAAAAGGAACTAATTTTTCTGGGTTTTGATAGACTAAATCTTGTGCCAATACCTGATACAAACGATTGACTCCCTCATTCCAGCCATAATTTTCCTTCAAAGCAGTATTGATGGCATTCTGTA
>CAYUFZ010000471.1:0-1770 GCA_964444025.1 uncultured Emticicia sp. | reverse complement strand
TGACAACACGTGTAGAAGGGTTGGAGCAAATTGCGTTGTCGCATACGACTGCCATTGAAGAAGTTGGCAATACGGCAGCTTCGGCTTATAACCTTGCTGGTGACGCTTTGACTGCTGCTCAAAATGCACAGAATACAGCAGACCAAGCGTTGATTGCTGCACAAGGGGCAAGCTATGATGCCGCTTCGGCATTTCAGGCAGCACAGCAAACTGCTCAGGATTTATCTACGTTGGATGCAAAAGTTCAAACAAAGTTATCTGGATTTGAGGCATCTAAATTGGCAAGTGTCTCGGCAACCAGTCCTACTAGCCCAGATGTTGCGACAATCGCTACTGACCCTACGAGAAAACCAGTTTTTGTAACAATAAATGGACAGACATTCCCGATTGGAACAGCGTCAACTGAAGCATTTTACTTGGTATCCGATACCTTGAAAATGAATGTTGGTGTGGCAGGTTTCAACTTGGAAACGACTGATGTCATTTATGTGTACTCGACCGTAACTGAGTGATAGTACAAGGCTGTCGGAATAATCCGACAGCCTTTTTAATCTAAATTTGAATGGAAGAGACGATTTTAAAAATAAATGAGATTATTGAGTCTCCTTTTTTTCAGAAGAAAATTGACAGAATCAATGCTGGGGTTGAACGCAGTACATTCTCAATCATGGCACTTGAGCGACTGATGATTGCAAGGGATTTGCTAGAGCTTGAGCAAAAAAACCAAAAAGGACTAAATATTAATGAATGAAGCAATAATTATATCAATTTTAGATATTTTGATTAATTCGAGCTATTTCAAAACAATGGAGAACAGAACCAAGAAAGGAGTTGAAAGTATGTCATTAAAACATGTCGTATTTGAACACTTACTCATTGCGAGAGAAATGCTTAAATTATTCGAAAAAGATAAATAAAAAGGCTTTAATGAGCCAATTAGTACAAATATCTAAAATTTTTCCTCCCTACAATTGCAATTTCATGTCCTTTATAATTCCGAAAAAATAGAAAATATTTGCTTCACTAATTTACACACAAAGACTCATTAAAATGACTGAAAAATTTTGGATGATTGATTCTCAATACATCGATTCTGCAATTGCAAAATTGAGCGATTCAAAACCTTCAATAAATGCCTTGCTTGGACGATGGGATATGGAATACGAAAGACGTAGATCCTTAGACTTATCAGGTAATCCGCTGATTGCGTTGGTTGAAATAAACGGAGTAATGTCGAGAGGTGGGGGGTGGCTCATGGGCAATGAGGATATAGCCCAAATCCTTACGATGAATGATAATGATTCTGAAATAAAAGCACACGTTTTGAAAATCAATTCCCCGGGCGGTACCGTGGACTCTACCAAAATGCTTGCAGAAACGGTGGCATCCTTAAAAAAGCCAGTTGTCGTTTTTGGTAATAAAATCTGCTCGGCTGCTTATGTTGTTGCTTCGGCAGCGACACATATTATGATAGAAAATCAGTCTGTCAGTGAAGTCGGGTCTATTGGAGCGATGGTGACTATCTTAGATAATTCGGAGTATTTAGCCTCACAAGGGATTAAAAAGCAAGTAATAGTTAGTCCAGGAAGTCCAGACAAATACCGAGAAGAAACAGTGCCATTGCCCGATGAAATTCTGAAGAGCTATGAAGATGAGCTTTCAGCCATTCGCAAAGAGATGATTGCATTTATAAAGAAAAATCGTGCAGGAAGTATCATGACCGAAGACGTTTTTACAGGCAAAGTCTATAAAACGAAAGAGGCGTTGGCG
>CAYUFZ010000470.1:0-1777 GCA_964444025.1 uncultured Emticicia sp. | reverse complement strand
AAGTAAAAGCCATTCATACGCCTGGGCATACGATGGAAAGTACCACCTATTTGTTGATTGATGAAAATGGAAAAGAGCATGGGATAATCACGGGGGATACTTTATTTATCGGAGATGTGGGTCGTCCGGATTTGGCACAGCACGTAATTGCTGATTTAACTCAAGAAAAATTAGCGGCTCATTTATTTGATTCGCTTCGAAATAAAATAATGCCTTTGTCGGATGATTTGATAGTTTATCCAAATCATGGGGCTGGTAGTGCTTGTGGCAAAATGATGAGCAAAGAAACTACCGATACTTTGGGCAACCAAAAACGTTTCAATTATGCCCTTCGTGCCGATATGAGCAAAGAAGAGTTTATCAAAGAATTATTGACAGGATTGACTGCTCCTCCTGCCTATTTCCCCAAAAATGTGTTGATGAATATCAAAGGCTATGATAGCATCGATACGGTATTGGAAAGAGGAGAAAAAGCATTGTCTGCCGAAGAGTTTGAGCTGATTGCCAACGAGACAGATGCCTTGATTTTAGACAGTCGTCCTGCGGATGCCTTTGCTGCTGGATTTATTCCTAATAGTATCAACATTGGGCTGGATAGTAATTTTGCCATGTGGGTAGGGGAGATGATTCCTGATATCAAACAAGAAATTTTGTTGGTAACCGAAGATGGGAAAGACGAAGAAACCATCACTCGTTTGGCTAGGGTAGGATACGATTTTACGATTGGGTATTTAAAAGGGGGCATTGAGGCATGGAAGACAGCCGGAAAAGATATCGAAACGATTCATCGAATCTCGGCAGAAGAATTTGAGAAAAGGTATGCCGACCAAGCACCACTCGTGATTGATGTTCGGAAAAAAAGTGAGTTTGATTCGGAGCATATCATGGAAGCAATGAATATTCCACTAAATTCCATTAACGAGCATTTGGCGGAGATTCCGAAAGATAAACCATTTATTCTTCACTGTGCTGGTGGGTATCGAAGTATGATTGCCGCATCCATTTTGAAACAAAGGGGCTGGGATAATTTTGTAGATGTTAAAGGCGGATTTGGGGCAATTTCCAAAACAAATGTACCAAAAACTGCTTACGTTTGTCCTTCGACTTTACTCTAAAAAGTATTAAAATGCCAGAGAGAGAGTTCTATGTTTATGAAAATAAATGAGGATTCTCTCTTTTCTGTAAAAAGTACCATAAAATCTTTATTCTGTGCTTAAAAAATCTACACTTGTTTTTGTTTTTTTGTAAAATAATAAGATAACTCTGTGTTATTCTTGGAAATTCAACATCAAATTTAACCAAACTATGAAAAATCATTATCAAATAATCATCGTGGGTGGTGGCAATGCTGGTATTTCGGTTGCTGCTCAGATGCTTCGTCAAAATAGCCAATTGGATATTGCAATTTTTGACCCTGCCGACAAACACTATTACCAACCGGCATGGACTTTGGTGGGTAGTGGTGTTTATGACATCCAAAAAACAGAACGAGAGGAAGCAGAAGTAATGCCCCAAAATGTAACTTGGCTGAAAGAAGCGGTTTGCTCTTTTCAACCTGAAAATAATGCTCTTTCTACTGATTCGGGAATATTTACCTATGATTTTTTGGTGGTTTGTCCTGGTATTCAACTCAATTGGGGAGATATAAAAGGACTCACAGAGAATTTAGGAAAAAATGGTGTTTGTAGCAATTATAGCTTCAAATCGGCTCCTTATACTTTTGAGTGTATCAAGAGATTTAAGGGTGGTAAAGCCATTTTTCATAATCCAAATACGC
>CAYUFZ010000469.1:0-1780 GCA_964444025.1 uncultured Emticicia sp. | reverse complement strand
TATTTGCACATTTTTTTGATTTTCCAAAAGGTTTCTTAATTCTTCTGGCGTATAAAAATCCATCTTTGATTCTTCATTGTCGTGGTTGAATGCCAATAGTTTGACCACTTTTCTGTCGGAAATAAGTTCATAATAGCCCGACTCAATGGGTTGATTCGCCACAGATTGAATCGCTTTCGGCAACTCAAAGGTTAGGATACCTTCATTACTTTTTTGCACCGGAATAATTTCAGCATTGGTCTTATTATTTGCTGAGTATTTAAGTTTGTAAATGGTATTTTTTTGTAAATCAGGGATTTCGAGACTAATGCTATTTTCATTAAAATGATACGCTGTTCTTTCCTCTTTGACACTCATAGAGGCGATTTTGAACATCACTGGAACAAAGAATGCGTGTTCGGCAAAATTTCCATAGTTTTTGTCTAAAGGGGCTGCACAGGTATATACCTTGCCTTTTCCGTATTGGGTAGAGCTAAGGTATGGCTGATTATTTCTAAATAATAGTATCTTATCTCCCAATCCCGACCACGTCCAAACCGATTGAACTTGTGGGGTATTGACCACCCCTTGGGTATTGGATTGTTCGAAGACATCTACAAAAAATGGATGTTGCTTGTCTGGCTCGTTGAGTTGTATTTGGTTTTGAGCCAAAATTGGCTCATTTTTTATTTGGTTGAGTTGGATATGAAAGGTATTCAGTAATTGGCCATAGCTTTCTACCTCGGGTTTTTGAGGAGGAATGATTAATATATTTCCGCCATTTTTGACAAATTGGTCAATATTTGCTTTGAAACTAGGAGAAATTTGCAGAATTCCTTCCAACACAATGAGATTGCTTTGCTTGAATTGCCCAATATCGACATTGCTCGCAGGAAATGACTTGTAGCGGAAAAGGCTATCATTGTCAAACACTTTTTGAATATAATCCAAACTACTTTTTTCCTGATAAACATGCAATATTTGAATATGAGGAGAGGCGTTCAAAACAAAAAAGTACTCGTTGTCGAAAGTAATGGGTTGGTCATCGAATGAAATTTTTCCTTTATGAAACCCTTTATCCTTTAAAGTAAAATTAAATTTTGCGATAGAAGAGCCATTCGGACTGATATTGACGGAAGCGGTAGAGGCTTGTTTCTCATCTAAAAATAACTTAATTGGTAATTTTTCGACTGCCTCATTGCCTGAGTTATATACTTTTACATACAGTACGTTGTTTTGCATTTCTCTGATAAAAGGAGACGAAAGCCAAACAGAGTCGGCAAATACATTTTGTTGTTTTTTGCCTTGTATCGGTACTAAATAGAGTTTACTATTACTGTCGAGTTTGATTTTAGATAGATTTCCAACGGTACTTTTCTGAAAATCCGAAAACCAATAATAGTGATTGCCAGAGAGATGTTGGTGTTTTTGAGCCAAACTTTGTTGTCGTTGATAAATACTTTCGAGACTTCGTGATTGATTCGAAAACCGAATGCTTGTCAGGCGGTCTTTGGTTTTGGTGCCGTTGGCAACAGCCTGTTCTTCGCCCGAAAAATCATTGGTTATCAGCTGAATAGAAGGAGATTGCCTGAAAAGGGTCAGCAATTCATCCATTTTAGCTACTGCCAAATCCAAAAATTGTTTGTTTTCACTTGTATTTTGCATGCTAATCGAATTGTCCAAATAAAGACTATTCAGCCCTCCTTGCATGGCAAGTGAAGTGCCACTATTTTTGGCAGGTATAAATGGTTGGGCAAATGCTAGAATCAAAAACAAAAGAAAAAGCAAGCGGGCTGCCAAA
>CAYUFZ010000468.1:1563-1781 GCA_964444025.1 uncultured Emticicia sp. | reverse complement strand
CACTTTTGGCAATTATGGCCCTGATTATTATTTAAGACCCGACATTACTTTAGGGAAATTGGAGGCAGTTCGTGGAGGAACAGCATCAATTTTAGGGAATAACGCACCAGGAGGTATTTTTAATTATGTTTCAAAGACTGGGGGGGCTTCTTTTAGTGCAGAAGCTCGTGCCAAATATGGTTTAGAAGGAAATGGTAAAAATCCTTTTTATAGGGTCG
>CAYUFZ010000468.1:653-1553 GCA_964444025.1 uncultured Emticicia sp. | reverse complement strand
GGAAGGATAATAACAATCATGAATGTTACATTAAACAAAGATAAATCAATTACTTATAATGTTGGTGGCTTTTGGCGTCAGGCGGATGGAGCTAGATATCCTGGTTATCCGATGAATAATGGAGGACAATTGAAGGCAAATATTATGAAAAAAACCAAACATGGTTCGATTAAGTTTTATGCCAAATATTTGAATGACCATAATGCTTGGTTTGAGTTTTTGCCTACCAAAGATTTTCAAAATCCAACTTTACCTGAAGGAATTACCCAAACAAACTCTGTTCTGATTCCTGGGGTGAAGGCATCTGTGAAGGTGAATGATACGAATGAAATGGTGAATTATGATTCAAAAGATAAAATTCATTCAAAAGACCTCTCTTTTGGATTGAATATTGATCATAATTTTGGCAAAGGATTTAGCATCGACAATAAAATTCGCTATTCGATGAAAAATTCAACATGGAATACCACAGCAGTGGCTTATCCATTTGCAGTAGATGGAATCGTGTGGTATGCCCTGACAAATACAATCGCCAAGTTTGGTACTTATAAGTTCAATGATTTGGCTTCAGGCAAAAATTTGTTCAATATCATGCAAGCTCCCAATATTATCAATGGACAGTTTGCTGGATTTAATTTTATACCGATGGGAGGAAGTGGTTTGCCTGGGGCATCTGTTCAACCAAACTCTGTATTGTTCAATCCTCTTTTTTATCAAAATAATGGTATGAACGAATTAATTGACCAGTTCACGATGACCAAGCGATTGGAAAAGATGAGTTTTACTGCTGGTATGTTTATTGATTGAGCCAAGGCATCTCTTAGTGTCATAGGTCCTCTAAAATTATTGTCATAGTTTACAGGACTATAACAACCATCTTTATTATCAAATAAATCAACA
>CAYUFZ010000468.1:266-643 GCA_964444025.1 uncultured Emticicia sp. | reverse complement strand
CGGGATTAGGTGAAATGTACACACAATTGACCTCGCCTCGACCGTCAGCCACTGCCATTACCATCTCGGGATTTGATGGAAATACTTACAAATTGACCAATCCCGACGGTGTAGTAGGGGGGAGTAATAGAAGTGCCGCATTCAATTTAGCCAATATTACTCAAAATAACCTAGCTTTATTTTTCGGACACAATTGGTCTATTACGAATGCCTTGAATTTAGATTGGGGTATTCGTTATGAAAATGTTAGAATTAAAGGGAATACACAATTAGCGGCAAATGTCGGAAGCCAAGGAGGAGCAGATGGTGACCCTTTAACTCTTTACGACAATACCTTATCAAAAATCAACCAAAAAAATCAATTTGACAAATCAGTG
>CAYUFZ010000468.1:0-256 GCA_964444025.1 uncultured Emticicia sp. | reverse complement strand
TTCAGGAGGATTAAACTATAAATTCTCTGATAATATGGCTATTTATGGCCGATTCTCTTCTGGAAATAAAGCACCAGATATGGATATGTATGTAAATGTCAATAAAGATAATTTACCATTTTTACAGCCAATTGCTCAAAATTCTAAACAAATAGAAGTGGGATTGAAAGCAAAAACCGGAAATTTGAATTTGTTTGTAACGCCATTTTATAGTATTTTGGATAATGTGGCAACTTCTGCTTTGGGTCAGGAAACG
>CAYUFZ010000467.1:1563-1784 GCA_964444025.1 uncultured Emticicia sp. | reverse complement strand
ATCTCAGGAAATAAAATTAATACTGATATATTTATGAATTCGTTGCAGGGAAGAGGGGTTGAAGAATTGAAACCCGATGTTTTGATTACTTTTGGTAAATCGATTCTTTCTAAAAATTTCAAGAATTTTTTGAGGAAGAATAAACCTTCTTTGCATTATCATATTCAAGAAATTGATGAATTAGTGGATCCATTTCAATCCTTGTCGCATCAAGTAAATGT
>CAYUFZ010000467.1:637-1507 GCA_964444025.1 uncultured Emticicia sp. | reverse complement strand
ATTATTTCTTGAAGGAGTTATCTAAGCGGATTGGCTCCATACCTGATTCAAATTCTCGTACTGAGTACTATAAATTATGGAATGAAATTCATCAAATAGGGAAACAAAAATTTGATAAATTTATCACTGATCTCAAATTTTCTGAATTCAAAGCTGTTGATTATGTCATAAGTCAAATACCCAATAACTCAATTATTCATTTGGCAAATAGTATGGTAGTAAGATATGCAAATATAGTTGGTCTGCCAGAAAATCGAAATATTGAAGTTTTTGCCAATAGAGGAACAAGTGGTATTGATGGTTCTTTTAGTTCGGCAGTAGGGAATGCATTATTTTCAGATAAATTGGTTATATTAATGATTGGTGATTTATCGTTTTTTTATGATAGAAATGCTGTATGGAATAATTTGAAATTAAGTAATTTGAGAATCATTTTGTTTAATAACGGAGGAGGAAATATTTTTAGAATTATTGATGGTCCGGGTAAACTACCTGAAGTAAAAGATTTTTTTGAAACAGAGCAACAACTTTGTGCTGAATATTTTTGTAAAGAATCAAATATAGATTATACATCAGTAAATGATTTGGAGCGTTTGTTTACAATCTTTGACAATTTTTTTCAAATTTCCAATAGACCAAAATTGATAGAAATTAAGGTTAATGGGGACGAAAATGTTGATATTTTTAATGATTTTAAACAAATTTTTATATAAATGATTGTTTGATACCGATTAATAGTTTTTTTATGAAATATAAAACGCCTGAGAATTGAATATTTGTTTTTTGTATTACGTAGTACACGTACAATTAATTCTCAGGCGTTTTGAAATTAATGACAATTTTTGGCGTATGCACTTATTGATTGAGTAT
>CAYUFZ010000467.1:0-627 GCA_964444025.1 uncultured Emticicia sp. | reverse complement strand
ACCAATACTGACAAGATTTTTGTTTTTGATTTGACTGAAAATAGGCTTTCCCCAAATAATAATAAATAAAATCTACACTTGGGTCAATTTTCTCTGACTTTTGTAAATATTCAATTGCTCTTGAATAATCAGCTTTTTTTAAATAGTAAATACCAATATTTCTTATCACCCAAGCATTGTTTGGTTCAGCGATGTAAATTTTATCCAGAATTTTTTTTCCTTCTTCAAGCTCATTACTTTCTAATAAATAAAAACCCTTATTATTGAGATAAATATTATTTACTTTTATCATTAAAGCTTTATCGATTAGTTCCAAAGCTTCGGCATAATTGTTTCTGTGCGAAGCTATCAAACTTAAATTGTTGAGGGCTATGTCTTGATTGGGATTGATAGACAATGCTTTTTTGAATTTTTTTTCTGCTTGGTCAAATTTTTTATTTATATAATCCAGATAACCGCTATTTGAATACGCTTGTTCATTGTTTGGATTTAATCTGATAGCTTCTTGAATACTCTTGTTGGCAGCATTAAAATCATTCAGTGCAATTTCGACATTACTCTTTGATACAAAATAAAAACTGCTATCTTTGTATTGTTCTAAAATATTGTCTAAAATTTCTTTTGATT
>CAYUFZ010000466.1:1430-1791 GCA_964444025.1 uncultured Emticicia sp. | reverse complement strand
AAAAAAAGCGTGGAAAGAATTATTTGACGAATTTCCCGACCACGACTTTCAATTTCAGGTAGTATTTGAAGATGAATGGGAAAATAAAGTCAATGAACTAATGGCATAAACACCCCACGCTTTTGGTGGTATATTTGCATTTTTTCAACCGTACAAAGCCAAACAAAAATACAAATTTAAGAGAGGTTGGAATTTAGATGCAGTTCACAATCTAAACATTTGGTTTGTTTACAATCGAGTTTTTGAAGGCTAAAAAGGATGTTTTTATGAAATCAAAATTTCCCTTGTTTTAAGGAAATGACTTGGACTAACATGGATGGTTTTAATGTTGTAAATAGTATTTATAACTCTGATAGTCAAT
>CAYUFZ010000466.1:1015-1420 GCA_964444025.1 uncultured Emticicia sp. | reverse complement strand
AATGTTTTGCGAAGGTAAAATTTGTATTTAGGAAAGAATCGGTTATCTTGTAATTGACGAAAATTATAAGATAATGTTAAAGAAATTCATACCGTTAACTGATTCTCAGCGATAAATTATTGAAAAAATGAAAAACAACGAAAATCAAAACATAGTAGTTTGATAACTATTATAGTTGGCTAAATTTTCTTGATAGATTATTTAACAATATTGCAAAATTAATCGAATCCTCCAAATCAATGTTGTAAATAGTATTTATAACTCTGATAGTCAATTGTTTATAATCGAAAGACAATATTTAATCTACATAAAATTTCGAAAAATACCGAATAACAAAGCAATTATCCCAGTAATTTTTTGATAAACAGAGAAGTGTTTTTTGGGGATTTTTATTTCGGTCAGCTC
>CAYUFZ010000466.1:0-1005 GCA_964444025.1 uncultured Emticicia sp. | reverse complement strand
AATTAAGGGTAAAATCAGATAAACTAAACAATTAAATTGAAAAGCTTCCCTGAAATTCCCATGTAAAAGAGCATGAAATGCTCTTTGTCCTCCGCATCCCGGGCAGAGAAAATGGGTAATTTGATAGAAAAAGCATGAAATACCAACCCCTTTTTCTGCGGGATTATTCAAGTAAAAATAAACTGTTGTACTTATTAACAAAAGCACAACAGTTATTTTATGAATGGGAAACTTATTCTTCCACCACATACGTTTTGGCTACAATGTCGTGTAAACTTTGTTCTTTTTTATTAAAAAATGCGATAAAGTATCCAATACAACAAATTGACGAGGAAACAATTTTCATAAAGGCCCGCAGTAGAGATTCATTTTGAGACAATTTTTGTCCAGATTCATTGACGACTTTTATTTTTAATGCCATTTTTCCTAAAGTTCCTTGTCTATCAGAACTTGTCAGTAATCCATCATACAATAAATAGATTGCTAAAGAAACGAGATGTGAGGTACCAATGATGCCCGCAAGAGCTTGTGTATCGATTTCGTCGCCTCGGAGTAAGTCTGAGATACTTAGGGCTGCTCCACTAAAAAAGATTGTGTTTACGGTGGTTTGAACAAGAGAAATGACAATCCAGTCGATGATTAGAGCTAAAATTCGTTTTCCGATGCCAGCAAGTTTGATATTTTCCATAGATAATAAGGTTTAGTTTTGATTGCTAAATCTAAGAAAAAAAATATTAAAATGCTACTTTTTACTTTTTTCCTTTATTTTTTGGCATGTTTTGAAATTATTTGTTTATCAACCGATTGACTTGATTAATCCAAAGTTGCTTTCCACGACAATTCCAATGGGTATCACCTTTGTCATATAAGAGATTTTTTTCCAAACGAAACAAGCTATATGTATCGATATAAGGCACCTTTAGCTTCGGATGCGATTGGATTTTTGGAATGAGTTGGTTGTATTGCCCAAGGTCATTGCCATAGAGGGTGGTTTTATTAGGGATA
>CAYUFZ010000465.1:0-1803 GCA_964444025.1 uncultured Emticicia sp. | reverse complement strand
GATGATAGCATTTATAAAGAAAAATCGTGCAGGAAGTATCATGACCGAAGATGTTTTTACAGGCAAAGTCTATAAAACGAAAGAGGCGTTGGCGGTAGGTTTGGTTGATTCTGTTGGACAGCTAAAAGATGCAATCGACCTCGCTTTAAGACTTGCAGTGCTATGAAAGAATTTATTTTATTTGGCTACTTGTCGTATCGAATCAATTTTCGTAGAATAATAGATGATGTCATTTTTGAACAAATATCAATTTCTACAAAACGAGATAATTTCTCAAGAAGAATGATGAGATGGGCAAAAGTAGAGCATAGTTCAAGAAAGCAATTTACAATTAAACATAAATATTTTTAAAAATGAAGAATCCAAGAGAGTTGTTGGCAATGCTGTTTCCAGTGACATTGTCAATTGCTGTTGACAAGTTTTCAGCTGAAGAACTTGTGATGATGGCAAAAGATGCCGAAGAAATTGAGCAACGATTGCTTGCACAAAAGCAAGGCAATGAAGCGTTGGCAAGAGATTTGGCAGAAGCGAAAGCCCTCAATGAGGCACAATTGACAGAAATCAATGCCCTTCAAAGTGGTCTGACAGAAACTAGCTCGAAGCTTGAATCGGTAAGCAAAGATAGAGATGCACTTAAACTTCAAATTGAAGAAGTAAAGCCGTATATAGAGTATGCAGAAAGACTGAAAGCATCGGGGAAAGAACTTCCAACAGAAGATTTTACCACATCGAAAGATGATTATCTATCTCGTTTGCCAGCAGGACACCCTGACAAACTACGAGCTGAAACGTTGAAAAAAACTGGATTAGCATAGTCCTTTCTCGCAAATAAATCGCACAGCATAATTTATTATTCACACACACACGAAAAAAAATGATTAACATTACACAAGTACCCGCTGAACTTCAACAGGCATTTTTAAACAATCCTGTATTGATTCAAAACGCTATGTTTGATGCTTTTAATGAGTTGAGAGGCATCTTTAATATAACTGGCTCGGATGGCCGCACCCCTTTTCCTGTTGCGACCTTGCTCGATAAGCTGAAAGTGTCGGAAGACAAATTCAATCCTGACGAAATTTTACAAATTAAAATCAGAATCCCTGAGCTACAAGGATTTGAAATTGATACTGAGCTTGCGTACAGCGATATTGAATCGTATGCGAAGGCTTGGGCAAAAAATCTGTTTACTTCTCGACAAATCAGATTGAGAGAAACGAACGATTTTACATTTGCACAGGCAATGTTGATGAAAATTGCAGATGAAGGTTTCATGAATAATTTTGCAACGAAAGGAGCATTTTATGGCGTAAGAAGCTCAAATTTAGCCCTTCGTGGGGGTGCAGTGGTGGCAGACGGCTTGATTACTAAAATTGCAAAAGCAGTGGCAACAAACCAAATTCCAGCGGCAAATATTTTTGAAATCACAGCCGATATCGTAGGTACAGAAGACGCTGAAAAAGCATATTTGGCAGTACAAAATGTAGCCAAAAGAGCAAGCAAAAACCCACACTTAAAGGGCAAGCAGCTTATCTGTGTTTTGTCTGAAGAAATGCTACAACTCTACTCGCAGCACCGAGCAAGCATCAACCCGAACTTTGTAGAATCGGGCAAATTAGCCGAATCTCCAGACTATTATCCGAAAATTAAATTCAAAACCCCAGTGGGTATGGCAGGAGGCAATGACATCGTCATTACGCACGACCAGAATTTGTGGATTGGCTTAGAAGACGACACCAACAACCTCCGTATTCGTATCCGTGAGTCGGTAAAATCGACACAATTTAATATCCGAACAAGCGT
>CAYUFZ010000464.1:0-1815 GCA_964444025.1 uncultured Emticicia sp. | reverse complement strand
CATAACCATTTAGAAAAGGTTTGAAGATATCCAATATCCCAGGCTGTCCAGTAGTTACAACAATACAACCTGCAGCATAAGCTTCTAAAATTGATATTGGTTGACCTTCAAAAAACATGGTTGGCAAACAGAATACATGTGCATTTTCAAATAAATTTTTCTTTTCAATATCATTTACTGAACCATGGTATTTTAAATTATCATAAGGCTCAATTCGATCAATGAATATTTTTTTAAGTGCATCAGATTCAAAATTTCCAGCAAAATCTATTTTAACCCTTTGCTGATCATTTGAATTTAACTTTAAATATGCATTGAGAAGCTCTTCATATCCTTTTTGTTTTTTCATTCCACTGATATAAAGAACATTTAAAGGAATCGTATTTGCAAATTTTTCAATAATTTTAGATGTATCGAGATGTAAGTAATCTAATGCAAAATTTGGTACAATATGTATTTTTTCAATTGGAACAAAAGTGTCAAAAATTTGCACATGAGAACTTCCTGAAATAATTAACCCTCCAAGTTTTTGAATAAATAATTTATTAACAAAATATATAAATTTATTTTTATCCCATAGCAACCTTTTAATGCTTCCTCCATGTAAATGGATATACATTTTAGAAAGAATACTATAACAAATCAGATAAATTAATAAATCTTTAAAATTCCCCAAAAATGATTCAGATATGGTAAAATAAATTTTATCTACATTTGTTTTTTTTGAACGTATTTCTTTTAATATAGAAAATATTTCTAATATTCTGCTTATAAAACCAATACCAACAGATACCCCACCTTTGCTAAGATTTACTAATTCAACATGATTATCTTTATTTAAATCTTTATATAACAAATCAGACACTAAAGAATGTCCTGTGATTGGTGGTGGTATTGGTGCAATAAATAAAATTTTCATTTAAACTTTATTTTTCATATTTAAGTTCTTATTACCTATGGAAAACATTAAACCAAATAATAAAAGTTGAAATGGGAACCAAGATGTTTTAGTATAACCAAGCATTTGAGTAGATAAAGTAACTATTATAAATAACAAACAAGCATAAACATAAATTCCAATAGGATTAATAAGTAATGATTTATTTTGAAGTTTAAAACTTTGATAAGCTGCTTTTGTTGCTTTATAAAATAATAAAACTAAAATTGAAAATGATAAAATACCAAGTTCAATCAGATAAGATATCCATCCCGAATCTACTGTGCCTTCTTCTATTCCAGTCACTTGTGATTTCTTGAAATTAATTGCTTTTTCTGGAAAACCCGAAGTATCAAGAAAATCTGGACCCATTCCAATAAAAATTTGTATAGGATTTCTTAACCATTGAGAAAAGGAAGTAGTATATACTTCTATTCTTGCGACTAAAGAACTTGAGGATGTAAATCTATCAATCATTAATTTATACTGATTTTCATCTACAAATGTTAAAATAATAGGTACCATTACTAGTGCGAAAAATGTAAAAAACACACATGCATTTAAAATGAATTTTTTTTTATTTATAAAACCGTTCGAAATGAAACTAATTTGAATTATCACCAAAACGAATAAAAATGAGAATATTACTGTTTTGTTATTCATTAATATTAAAGTGATGAAAAAAAGCAAAAACACTAAAAAATATAAGATTTTTTTTATTCGACCACCAATAAGAATAAATTTGATTAATGATAATAAAGCTGAAATACCTACTAAATAAATAAAACCAGCGTAGTAGTAAGTCGCTTGAAATAAATTTTGTAATTTACTTTTATCATCAACGACTTGATTTTCGTCAATAATTATACTTTGTAAAT
>CAYUFZ010000463.1:0-1820 GCA_964444025.1 uncultured Emticicia sp. | reverse complement strand
TTTGACATTTTTGGTACACAAGAGGGTTTTTACGAACAAATTACTGATATTTTAGAACTTCCAGAATATGCCTATATTGGTGGAGGGCGTGACGATGGTCAAAAAGCAGGGGAACATTCGGCAATTATTTACAAAAAAGATAAATTCTCTTTGTTAGATTCGGGGAATTTTTGGCTCAGAGAAACCCCAGAAACACCTGGAAAAGGCTGGGATGCTACTTGTTGCAACAGAATTTGCTCGTGGGCAAAATTCAAAGACAAATCTTCAAGAAAAGACTTTTATCTTTTCAATGTTCATTTCGACCATCAAGGAGTCATTGCCCGTAGGGAATCAGGGAAATTAATGGTAAAAAAAATGCAAGAAATTGCTAAAAACGCTACCATTATTTGTACTGGTGATTTTAACTCAGTACCTGAAACAGAACAAATCATATCTATTTCTAATTATTTAAAAGATAGTTTTTTGTATTCTCTTACCAAACCATACGGTCCAATCGGTACTTTTAATGGTTTCAAAATAGACGCTCCTCTTAAGGATAGAATTGATTATATTTTTGTATCAAAAGATATAATAATCAATAAATACGCAGCACTGAACGACAATTATGAGCTGAGATATCCATCAGATCATTTACCAGTTTTAGTAAATATTACCCTCAATAAATAGAAAAAGCCTCGAAAGAGGCTTTTTCTATAATTCCAAACGCTTATTATTCAGCGGTTGTTTCTTCAGCTGCAGGAGCTTCTGGTGTTTCTGATACCGAAGTAGATTCAGCAGAGTTAGCACCCTCTTCAACGGTTTTTTTACCACCACGACGACTACGGCGAGTCTTCGTAGATTTCTCCTCAACAGATGTCAACAATGCCTCATTATAATCAACTAATTCAATTAGAGCGATTTCAGCATTATCACCGAAACGAGTTCCTAATTTAATTATACGAGTGTAACCACCATTTCTGTTAGCCACTTTCTCAGCAATTTCTCCAAACAATGTTTTTACAGCCTCTTTGTCTTGTAAGTATGAAAAAACAGTTCTTCTTGAGTGAGTACTATCATTCTTAGATTTAGTAATCAAAGGTTCAACATACATACGCAATTCTTTAGCTTTAGCCAAAGTTGTTTCGATACGTTTGTGTTGAATCAACGAAATTGCTAAGTTTTTCAACAAGGCAGCTCTATGAGAGTATGTTCTGCCTAAGTGATTAATTTTGTTACCGTGTCTCATTTTTTTTGTCGTAAGTAACGGTCAGTCAAGTTATACGCAGTCTAAACTATCCCACCTATTACGATTAATATATTTATACAATCGATTCTGCGATTCGAAAATTTAATACTCAATTAGAATCAATCCTCATCAAGTTTATACTTGACTACATCCATTCCGAAATGAAGACCTTTATCAGCTACCAATTGTTCTAATTCTGTAAGAGATTTTTTACCAAAATTACGGAATTTCATCATATCAGCAACTTCCAAACGAGCCAAATCACCCAAGGTACGAATATCGGCAGATTTTAAGCAGTTATAAGCACGAACAGACAAGTCTAAATCTTGCAAAGAAGTCTTCAACAATTTACGCATGTGTAAAAACTCTTCATCAACGATATTATCATCATCATCTTTTTTGGTATCAAATACCATATTTTCGTCCGTAAACTTCAAGAAGTGTTGAATCAAAATATGAGCAGACTCTTGTAAAGCACGCTCAGGATGGATTGAACCATCTGTTTTGATTTCAAGAACTGTCTTCAGTCTTTTGATTGTTGTTTTTACATTACATTGAAATAATGAAATAATCACCTCACACACACGAATTGGTT
>CAYUFZ010000462.1:0-1823 GCA_964444025.1 uncultured Emticicia sp. | reverse complement strand
GGGCTAAGCTAAACGACGGCGAACGTCATTTTATTTCTCATGTCTTGGCGTTCTTTGCAGCATCAGATGGTATCGTAAACGAAAACCTTGCCGTAAACTTCATCTCTAAGGTTCAATTTGCGGAAGCAAAATGTTTTTATGGATTTCAGATTATGATGGAAAATATCCATTCTGAAACCTATTCTTTACTAATTGATACTTATATTAAAGACCCTATCGAGCGAGACAAAATGCTCAATGCCATTGACCATATTCCTTGTGTAAAGAAAAAAGCCGATTGGGCATTGAAATGGATTGACAATGGGAATTTTATCGAAAGACTATTGGCATTTGCGGTGGTTGAGGGAATATTCTTTTCGGGTTCTTTTTGTTCTATTTTTTGGATGAAAAAACGTGGAATGATGCCCGGCTTAACTTTCTCTAATGAATTGATTTCCCGTGACGAGGGGCTTCACCGTGATTTTGCTTGCTTGTTGTACACGCAATACATTCAAAATAAATACCCTGCTGAAAAGGTGTATCTTTTGGTGAAAGACGCTGTGGAGATTGAAAAAGAATTCGTTACAGATGCTCTTCCTGTTTCACTAATAGGTATGAATGCCGAATTGATGTGCCAATACATCGAATTTGTAGCCGACCATTTACTATATTCTTTAGGTCTTGAAAAAGTTTATGGCACTGCCAATCCATTTGATTTTATGGATATGATTTCCTTGCAAGGGAAAACCAATTTCTTTGAAAAAAGAGTCGGAGAATATCAAAAAGCTGGTGTCATGGGCAACAAAGAAGATAAAGGGTTTTCGCTCGATGAAGATTTTTAAAGAAATGATGGAAGGAAAAACTCTATATTTTAACATTTAAGAAACAGAATATTCCTAATTTATGAATACAACGAAAGGAGGGAAAAATACTTTTAGGGAGTCAGGAGCGAAACAAGCTGCTGCTCCTTCAATAAATACAAGCACCTGGAAACAAAGAATAAAATTCATTATTATCCGAATATTTCTTTATTTTTTCGGAATTTCGATTGCTTTGGTTTTGCTATTCAAATTTGTTCCTGTCCCCATTACTTCAACCATGATGGCTCGGAAATTCGAGGCTATTTCGGAAGGGAAAGACAGTAAAATAAATTATGATTGGGTTGCTTATGAGGAAATGTCGAAAGAAGCACCTTTGGCAGTTGTCGCTGCTGAAGACCAACGCTACCCTACTCACCATGGATTTGATTTCGAAGCCATGAGCAATGCCTTTCAACAGAATATCAAAGGGAAAAAGCTTAGAGGAGCTAGTACTTTATCGCAACAAGTAGCCAAAAATGTCTTTCTTTGGCAAAGCAGAAGTTATGTTCGGAAAGTGTTGGAGGTTTATTTTACGGTGCTAATAGAAGTAATTTGGGGGAAAGAGCGAATTTTGGAAGTCTATCTAAATGTAGCAGAAATGGGGGATATGACTTTCGGTATAGAAAAAGCGTCCAATCGTTATTTTGGAATTCCTGCCAACAAGCTCAGTCGTTCGCAGGCAGCTCGCATTGCAGCCATTTTGCCAAGTCCAAGAAAATGGTCGGCAGCGAATCCCGGTCCGTATGTCAATCGCCGAACCAATCAAATCGTCCGGCAAATGAGGGGATTAGGAGGAGTTAGTTATATCAAAAACTTATAAAGTGAAGCTGTCCGAAAAGGGCAGCTTTTTTTATGCTTTTATTTGTAAAATTAATCAGAATTACTAATCAATCTGTTCGTGGGAAATTTTGTTCACGCTTTTTGAGCTTGTTAGCTTTTTATAAGCTAATACGACAATTGTAAGGCAATTTGTTTTTTACTTTT
>CAYUFZ010000461.1:0-1827 GCA_964444025.1 uncultured Emticicia sp. | reverse complement strand
CTAAAATAGCTTTGTTTCGACAGGGGGTCAATAAGGAAATTGCTATTAAACTCGGCATTCCGGCTGTGATATTTGTGTTAATTGGGGCATGGCTAACCTCCTATATTCCTTTATTGGAGATGGAGTTATTCATGAATATTACGTTGATTGGTTTGTCGTTATTTTTACTCTATAATTTCAATAAATCCATTGCCCAAACCAATACCAATTTATATTTAGGTGGAATTTTTTCTGGTTTTTTGGCTGGATTGGTAGGGACTGGAGGGGCTATTAGAGGCATTACTTTGGCTGCATTCCAATTGCCTAAGGATATTTTTATCGCTACTTCTGCCCTGATAGACTTGGGAGTAGATGCCGGAAGGGCCATGGTGTATGTTAGCAATGGTTATTTTGAAAAAGAGTATATTGTCCTGATTCCTGTACTGATGTTGATTAGTATAATTGGGAGTTATTTGGGCAAATTGGTTCTAAAACATACCTCCGAATTGGCATTTCGGTACATTGTTTTGGTGATAATTATCATTACTTCTATATTTCAATCGATTAAGTATTTTCATTGATGAAGTTTTTTTCCTAAATTCTATTGAAGGAAAGAATGGTTGCATATCCTAATCTATATAATTTAAAAATTGCCTGAAAAAGCGGGGTAAACCGATGGGAGAAAGACCTGAAAATATATTTATTTCTTTGAAAATAGTTTGTTTTTATACCTGATTTTCAACAATTTTACTTGAAAATATAATCAAAATCAAACGATGAAACAATACGTATTAGTGGCTCAAGATGGGAAAGACGACCAAGCTCTTGAGCGAAGAATGGCAGCAAGACCCGAACATTTAGTTGGGGCTAAGACACTGAAAGAGCAAGGACATTTGATTGTGGGTGGTGCTATGTTAGATGATAATGAAAAAATGATTGGCTCGGTAATGATTTTGCAATTTGAGAATGACGAGCAAATGAAAGAATGGTATGATAATGAACCATATATCCAGCAAGGAGTTTGGAAATTTGTTGAAATTATGCCTTTTAAAGTAGCTACTATTTAAAATGAATTGCCAACGATTGTCTATGTACCCAAACATCGTTGGCAATTATATTTCTTTTATTGTTTCTTTTTTCTTTCTCGTTCGTCATCTTCTGCACGACGTTTTTGCATGGTTTCGGTTTTGTCTAATTCTTCCGATTCTGAAAATGCTTTCCAGTCGAATTTTTCATTGATAGGGGTTAGTGCTTTGCTTGGGTCAAATACTCGTAAATCGGGAGCGACGGCATTGTAAGGCGAAAAATCAGCCTGCTCGGTAAATAAATCCGATAAATCGCTTGCTCCAGCATCGTACTGATTTAAGTTTGGTATTCCTAAAATTTTCCAAAATGTCTTGAAAATACTGCCGAAACTATAATGTTTTTTACCGATATAATTGCGTTTGGCATAAGGTGAGATAACCTGCAAGAGGCTGCGGTGTGCATCAACGTGATCGACGCCTCCTTGGGGGTCGTCTTCGGTAATAAAGATAGCCATATTTTTCCAATAGGGTGTTCTGGATAAAAATTCGATAGCTCTTCCTACTGCTAAGTCGTTGTCTGCCATATAGCTTTCTTGAAATGGAAATCCAGCATTAGGGCGTTCTTTCGTTCCGTGGTCATTCGGGAGCATCAATGTTATCAGGTCTGGGAGGGTTTTACCTTCACCCATCCATTTTTCATTAAATTCTTTGATAAATAAGTCGGTTCGAAACTGATCCGGAATCGCCATATTGTAGGTCGGAAAAGTTTTGGAGGTTCTGTCAAACAGAGGTGCTGGAATCGGATAATTGATGGTATAAAGCT
>CAYUFZ010000460.1:0-1845 GCA_964444025.1 uncultured Emticicia sp. | reverse complement strand
TTATCTGTTGGCGGCACTAAGGAAAATCCATCAGGTTCGATAATGGCTTTTGCCTTACCCAATTAAAACTTGAACTACTTTAAAAGTAGGCGTTCAATTAAATAAATTATGTTAAAAAATATCGATTATGGTAATATTACGGTTCAGAAAAATAAACATCATAAAAGCGGTAGTTGGCTTACTACCATTCTTTAGTTTTATTCTTTGGGGGGCAGTCAGTTATGGACAGTCTAAAACCAAATCGAAGCCTATTGTAATTCAAGAGCAAGGAAGTTTTGCCATTGGCGGTACGGTAATCAAAAACGAAGGAACTTTCGATCCTATAAAACGTACGCCCGAAGGACAAACTTTTCATGGCGACCACGCTTATATCAATTATCAGATTCCAGCCAAAGCTCGAAAATATCCTTTGATTTTTTGGCATGGTATCGGACAGTTTTCTAAAACTTGGGAAACTACCCCCGACGGCAGAGAGGGTTTCAATAATATCTTTTTGAGAAGAGGTTTTGGGGTTTATCTTATCGACCAGCCTCGTCGTGGCAATGCCAGCAGAAGTACCGTACCTGCTACCATCAACCCGACTCCAGATGAACAAATGTGGTTTAGCACTTTCAGAGTGGGCATAGGTTATGATTATTTCCCTGGGGTACAATTTGCCAAAGACGAAGAAACACTGAATCAGTATTTTCGTCAAATGGTACCCAATATTGGCGGTTTTGATACGGAAGTTATAACCAATGCTACTTCTAAATTGTTTGATAAAATAGGCGAAGGCATTTTGGTAACTCATTCTCACTCGGGCGGATTTGGTTGGGCAACGGCTCTAAAAAACAATAAAATAAAAGCAATTGCCTCTTATGAGTCAGGCAGTGGGTTCTTATTTCCAGAAGGAGAAGTGCCAGCACCCATTGAAAGCTCCTCGGGACCACTTTCAGCAATAGGTATTTCAAAAGCTGATTTTATGAAATTAACCAAGATTCCAATCATCATCTATTATGGAGATTTTATTCCTGAAAAATTAGATGCTTCAAACCCTGGTGCAGATGGTTGGAGAGCAAGATTAGAAATGGCAAAAAAATGGCGAGATACAGTGAATAAATATGGTGGTGATGTTAGGGTTATTCACTTACTGGAAATCGGAATTAAAGGCAATACACATTTCCCTTTTTCTGATTTGAATAATGTTGTAATAGCAGATTTGCTTTCTAAATGGCTGAAAGAGAAAGGCTTGGATTAAAAAGATTGCCACGAATACACGAATAGTTAATGGTTTTTTGTAAATTAGTGCCGCTTCGGCGTACCGATTAGTGGCAAATAAAACTATATGAGCTTGATTTTAATAGAAGAATCCTACAAAATTATCGGGATTTGCATGGAAGTTCATAATAATCTCGGGGCTGGATTTTTAGAAATTGTTTATAAAGATGTTCTTGAATATGAGTTTAAAAAGGCTAGGATACCATTTGAGCGTGAAAAAGAATTTACCGTAAACTATAAAAGCATTATTTTACCTCACAAGTTTTATGCTGATTTTGTGGTTTTTGACCAAATAATTCTTGAGGTTAAAGGTATAGCAGGACTAACTGAGGAGTTTACGGCTCAATGTATCAACTATTTAAAGGTTTCAGGAAACAAATTAGCTTTGTTAGTGAATTTTGGGGAATTAAGATTGAATTCAAAACGAATCGTATTATAAAAAATGCCCACTAATGCACGAATATTTATTCGTGCATTAGTGGCAATAAAAATATAGATTATGAAAACACAAAGTCGCCGTTCATTTCTAAAAGCATCTGCTCTCTCGGGAGGGGGATTTATGCTGGGCATTGGTTTTTTGTCGAATTT
>CAYUFZ010000459.1:0-1847 GCA_964444025.1 uncultured Emticicia sp. | reverse complement strand
ACAAATAAAAATACGAAAACAGATGCCCACATAGGTACTCTGCGAGCCTTATACACAGCTACTTGAAAATTTTTCAAATACTCCAATCTAATATATACACTCACTGCCAACAACAAAAACAAGGCAGCATTTCCAAACTTTAAAGCCATTTGATGGCTCGGCTCTGGTGATAGAAATAGAAAAATATTGACTATCAAAAGTAGTATTCCTAGAAGAAAAAATACTTTAAACGACCATGTGTAAGTTTCTTTGTCTATGTTATTTCTCATGATTTTGCTGTTTATGATGCAAATGTAGTATAAAAATATTATTTAAGTCAAGTATTTTTTAATTTATTTTGCAAAAATATATTTTAACAAAATAATATTCTGTTTATAATATTTTATTAGTGATTATAAATATTAAAAAAATACAATTTTTATTTTTAATTTAAGAAAAAACAAGTTCAATTTTTCTATTATTTTTAAATAAAAATGCAAAAAAATCGAAAAATACGTTTAAAAAAAATATTACAAATTATTTTAAAAAATTGCATTTTTTCAATAATTAATAACATAAAATAAATTTTAAAATTTCTCTTTTTTTGTTTAAATACATTGGATTTGAGAAATTAGATGAATAATGTTTATTTTTGTAAAAAAAATATAATATGAGAGTTGAATTAAGCAGAGTAGATGATGCGTTTCACTTTGAAGCCATAGGGGCTTCAGGCATTGCACAACATTTAGATGCCAATACCGATATTGGCGGGCATAATAAGGGAGCCAGACCCATGGAAATGATACTGATGGGATTAGGTGGCTGCACGGCGATTGATGTAATTTTGATTTTGAAGAAACAACGCCAAATAATAGATGATTTAAAAATTTCATTGGATGGCGAACGTGTAAAAATCGAGGGTACCGAAATGTCTCCCTTCAGGAAAATCAACATACATTTTGCTTTCAAGGGAGAACTCGATGCTTCAAAAGTTGAAAAAGCCATCAAGCTTTCTATGGAAAAATATTGTTCGGCAACTGCCCAATTGAGTCCTTCTGCTGAAATCACCCATTCTTATTCCATCAATTAATACGATGCAACAATACCACGATTTATTGAAACATATTCTGCAAAACGGAACTGAAAAGACCGACCGTACAGGTACCGGTACCATCAGTGTATTTGGGTATCAAATGCGATTTAATTTGCAGGAAGGTTTCCCTTTGGTAACTACAAAAAAACTACATACAAAGTCAATCATTCATGAATTATTGTGGTTTATTAAGGGAGAAACAAACATTGCTTATCTAAAAGAGAACAATGTATCTATTTGGGATGAGTGGGCAAACGAATCTGGAGATTTAGGACCGGTATATGGCAAGCAATGGAGAAGTTGGGCTTGTACAGATGGGAAAGAAATTGACCAATTGAAAATAGTACTAAATCAGTTGAAAAATTCACCCGATTCTCGTCGAATCATTGTTTCGGCATGGAACGTAGGAGATTTATCGCAAATGGCACTAATGCCTTGCCACGCTCTTTTCCAATTTTATGTAGCAGATAACAAACTTTCTTGCCAATTGTATCAACGAAGTGCCGATGTTTTTCTTGGCGTGCCTTTCAATATTGCATCCTACGCTTTGCTGACAATGATGGTGGCTCAAGAATGTGGCTTAGAAGCTCATGAGTTTATCTGGACTGGCGGAGATACACATATTTATTCCAACCATTTGGAGCAAGTCAATCTGCAACTATCGAGAGAACCTCGTACGCTTCCAAAGATGAGATTAAATCCAGAAGTTAAAAGTATTTTTGATTTCAAATTTGAAGATTTTACATTGGAGGATTACACCCCCTACCCTGCTATT
>CAYUFZ010000458.1:0-1931 GCA_964444025.1 uncultured Emticicia sp. | reverse complement strand
CGCTATTGTTATTGATGGTTTTTCTTATACATTCCCAAGAAAATTCAGCGGTAGATATTTTGATTATGATATTGTACAAAGAGAAGGCAGCAAACTAAAAGAGGAAGATAATTTCATACAACGTGTTTTCCATTTGCACAAATTGCACGGCTCTATCAATTGGTTTAGAAATAAAGAAGTTGGAACTGTTGAAATTAAAGAAAACCAAAAAGAGTTAGAAGAACCTTTAATGGTTTATCCAAGAGAAGCCAAATATGAAGATTCTTATGAACAACCATTTTTTGAAATGATGGCACGTTTTCAAAGAAACCTTAGATTAAATGATGATACATTATTGGTTTGCCTCGGATATAGTTTTAATGATAAACATATTAATGCAGCAATAGAGGAAGCGTTTAATCAAAACCCTGGATTTAGATTAGCCGTAATTGATCCATTTTTTGATAATCCAAATAGTTCTAAATTGCTTCAAGAACTTAAAAACAAAGCTTTAGAAACAGAGCGAATTATAATGATTTCAGAAACATTTACTGACTTTGCTAGTTATTTTCCAGAAATTCAAACCTATAATGATGTAAAACAAGTTACTTTAAATATTAAAAATGACTAGTACCAAAATAAGTCCTTTCAAGCACGAATATTTTCTTGGTTATATCAATCAGGTGCTACCGCAATTTGTGAAAGTTCATTTTCCATCTTCGGTATTATTGAA
The DNA here is from genome assembly GCA_964444025.1 of uncultured Emticicia sp. Classification (GTDB taxonomy): domain Bacteria; phylum Bacteroidota; class Bacteroidia; order Cytophagales; family Spirosomataceae; genus Emticicia. The sequence continues at coordinate 1,219 of CAYUFZ010000458.1, read as the reverse complement.
TGGGTTTACGCATTTTGGCAAAGAGTTCAACGGTGGCTTGGTGGGTAGTTTTGTCGTGATTGAAGGCGATAAATGTGGTTTTTTAGGAAGAATTACAGAATTATCATTACCAGAATCAGAACGACTTTCATTGAATGAGAAAGCATTTCAAACCAGTGATTTTCATCCCACAGGAAAAATTGAAATACTTTTATCATTTGATTTATATAATCCTTTTGATGTCAAAAAAGGACTAACAGCTTATCCAAACATTGGGGCAAAAGTATTTGTAAGTTCTGGAGAATTGGTAGAAGAATATATGTCAAGGTTTGGTGTGAGAAATGGAGAAGATGTCAAAGAGCCACCAGTACTTGGTAGTTTGGTCTCAAGTCCAGACACAAAAGTTAAAGTAAATCTTCAATCAATTTTTGGACGTCATTGTGCTGTTGTTGGCACAACAGGAGGCGGAAAAAGTTACACCGTGAGTAAACTTATTGAATCGTTAATTGCTACTGGAAACAAAGCCATTTTGATTGATGCAACTGGGGAGTATTCAAATTATGCTAATCAAGTATATTGCACATCTAAAATATTAGGTAGTGATTGCTTTTTTCACTACAGAAATTTATCAGTATCAGACCTTTTTGTTTTATTAAAGCCATCTGGTCAAGTTCAGCAGCCTATTTTACTCGAAGCAATTCAGACATTGAAAATTGTTGAAATTGCGACAAAAAATAATAAACTTCCAGTAGCTGTAAAAGATGGAGTGTATATCAAAATAAAAAAAGAAAAAAGGTCTTACATAGATTTGTATAATGAGTATGCAAATGAAATTGAAAAAGAATACGCTGAGTTTAACATTCTAAATCTAGCTCAGCAATTAAGACGTGAATGTGTATATGATAGTGACAAGTTTGGCGAAGATTTAACGCATTGGGGTGATATAGATAAAAGAAAATGGGATAATAGTACAAGTTTGTTCCTAAGAACTGAAACTCTTATTCAATCTACACATTTCAAATCGATTTTTGGGTTTGACAAAACAGGCAATGAAGAAACAGAATTAGTAAAAATTTTAGACACTTTTTTTAATTGTCCTGACAAAAAGATTCTAAGGATTGGCTTTGATAATGTTGGTTTTGACTTTCAAGCTAGAGAAATTCTTGCTAATGCAATAGGAAAGTATATGCTAAATAAAGCAAGAAAAGGCGATTTTAATCCTTCAAATAATGAAAACAAC
>CAYUFZ010000457.1:1583-1937 GCA_964444025.1 uncultured Emticicia sp. | reverse complement strand
TGAAACAATGACCGTTGATGATCTGAAGGATCAGTTTTTTTCATTATTCCAAAACAATCTTTTACCCAAAAACAAAACAACTACTGTCTATTCCAAAGTATTTGGACAGACAGTAGTTGTTTCATTGGTTTATTATCAATTGTTTATGTAAACTTTAGACCAGTGTTTAGAAACCAATCGAATTGCCTCCATCCACGGGGATAGATACCCCCGTAACGTAGCTGGCCGCATCTGAGGCTAAAAATACGGCAGCCCAACCGATATTTTCTGGTTTTCCAAAATAGCCCATCGGTGTTCTATCCATTGCCTTAAATTTTCGGTCAGGGTCGGCATCCATGGCGGTTTTGCTCATGG
>CAYUFZ010000457.1:0-1573 GCA_964444025.1 uncultured Emticicia sp. | reverse complement strand
CCGATGGAAATGTAATGAGATGGGCAAGGGCATTTGGATTTTGGAGCTCGATTCAAGTGGCGGACAAAATATCGTCTCATTATATCAGGGCGAATTACCAAAAATTGCTGGCATTGATTCTGAGACCATATTTAGAAAGTTCACAAGCCAAGGTTTGGGTCAGTCCCTCAATACCTGCTTTGCTAGCAGTATATGCAGGAACTCTGTCTATTCCATAATACGCTGCCATGCTCGAAATCATGATGATTGAGCCACTTTTTTGTTGAACCATGTGTTTGGCACAGGTGCGGGTGAGGCTGAATACAGCTTCCAAATTTGTATGGATGATTCTCGAAAATTCTGCATCTGTTACTTCTAATGCTGGTTTTTTCATGTTTATTCCGGCATTATTGACCAATATGTCTATCTTCCCAAATGATTCGACGATGCCATTGACTAAATTTTCAGTTTCGTTTAAATCGGCAACATCATTGACCCGATAAGCGGCATTTGTGCCAAGTTCCGATACTGCTTTTTGGAGCATTTCTTCTCTTCTTCCAGTAATAATGACTTTTGCCCCGGACTCAATCATACATTGGGCAATGGCAAAACCGATACCAGTTCCTCCGCCAGTTATTAAGGCGATTTTATTTTCTAGTGAAAAAGCTTCTTTATTTGTCATTTTATTTTAATTGATAAATTTCTACTAATTCTTTCATTTCTTCTAAGCTTCTTTTGGGCTTTACCAAAGGGGAGGGGAGGGCTTGTTTGGAGAATGTTTGGAAATACAATACGCAAGCATCTCGCCAATTGAGGGATTCTCTGTGTTGGGCAGCAAGTCTTCCTTTGACATCTTCAAATAGAGTTTGGTTGATTTTGCCTTCACATTTTTGCCATTCTGTTTGAAAGGTTTCTACCTCTTTCACCCCTGAATAATAGCGATGGCAGAGTTCTTCCCATAGGGTTTTGCCTGTACTGAGTTTTTCATTCCAACTTACATGATGGAACCAAAGCAAATAATCTAAGTCACACGTTTTGGGCTTATTCCATTTGTTTTGTACCTCAGGTTTATAAAGTTCCAATGCTTGGCTTCCTGTTTTGGTTCGGTTAAAGCCTATGCCTATTGAATCTGCTCGATGATAATATAAGGAAGTCCAATCTGGACGAGCAGATTTTTCCAACCAAGGTTCTGGTCCGAAATGTAAATTATGCCCCATAATATGGTGTAAACCTAAAGGAGTTGTGAATTTTACATAAGTATCTCTCGATTTCAGAAGAATAGATTGAATGGTTTGAAGGGTTGAGGCATCTGTCTGGAATGTCATTCGAGTCCATTCTTCTGCAATAGTTTCTGAGGTTAATTCATGGTTCCAGGCAAGTCGTCCAAAGGCATACCAGTTGGCTTGTGAAAGCAAATGCCCTGTCCAATTTCTGTCTGAGCCTGTATTGGCAACACCTGCCATCATCGATAATTTAGGGTTTGTACCTAAAGAGCCATCGATTACTTTTGCCACAGTCGAGCCTTTTCCTTTGGCGTAAGTGTCTGAGTCTAAACATTCTTTGTATAATATCGACTGATAAAATACATTGGTTG
>CAYUFZ010000456.1:425-1939 GCA_964444025.1 uncultured Emticicia sp. | reverse complement strand
CTGCCAAGTACACTTCTTCTGGACAGTTGAGAGAGGACATATTGCCATTTTGGATTGTTTTCATTACAGCCTCATCTACTTCGGGATGTCCATATCCTAGAGTATTGGTTCCAATACCCATGATGGACATGTCTATGAGTTCCCTTCCATCCAGATCCCAAACCCTACATCCTTTTGCTTTGCTAAAATAGGCTGGCCATTTTTCGGGAAGAAACATTTCTGCTCGTTTGGATAAGAGCATATTTCCACCGGGGATTACTCTCTTGGCTCGTTTCCAAAGCTTCTGACCTGTGCTTAACCTTGCTCCCTCATTTCGAATTAGATGTTGATTTGGAGAAAATAAATCGGGTTTCTTCTCTTGGAAATCTAGTACTTGTTTCCATGAAAAATTTATTTGTGGTGCAAAAAATTCAAATATATTTTGTATAACTTCAAAGTCTTCCTTTTCATCTACAGTCCATCTTAGATTGGAATAGTCTTTATCTGCTAATACATTAGATTTTATAAACTTTGAATTTTCCCTTAAATACGGAGTCACATGTTCTTTTTCTCTATCTTCTTTTGCTTCTGTGAAGGCTTTTTCCAATGCTTTAAAAGAGAATACTTCTGTATCTAATCCATCTGGAAATGAAACTTCTCCTATGTTGGAACAATAATCAACTTTATTAGATTGAAACTTTTCAATAACCACATCTACTAACTCTGGATCAATCAATGGACAATCGCCAGTAATTCGTACTACTATATCAGCTTTTGCTTCTTTTGCAGCAAAAAAATATCTTTCAAGTACATTGTTTTCACTACCTCGATATATATGAAACCCAAGATCTTGAACATATTTAACTAATGGATCGTTCTTCATATCATTTGATGTAGCTAAAATAATTTGATCAATTTTTTTAGATTTAGACAATCTTTCGGTTAATAAACCTATCATAGGTTTACCTAAGATTTCTTTCATGACCTTATTTGGAAATCGTGTGGATCCCATTCTTGCTTGGATAATGGCAACTATTTTCAAAGTTTGCTCCATAAAGACGGATTGATTAAATTTTCGTCATTAGATTCCATCTCATTTAATTCAGAAAAATCTATCATATTTTTTTTATGATAGGAGTTGACAATTTCCTTTAGATGACCTAAATTATCAACCCCAACAACAATACGATCTATTTCATCAATTTCTTTTAAATAACCTAAACAGGCATCGAGTCTAGAGACCTTAGATTTTTCTATCCATTCGTCCCATACATTCCATACTCTACTCCATTTTTGAAATTTAATTGGTCGAGATTCTTTTTCCATAAGCAATAAACCCTGCAAAAAAGCGGATCGAATATGAATTTCAACACCTTCTTCCTTGCATTTGTGTAACCATCCTGATCTAACAATTGATCGATCGATTAAATTGAGTGGAGTTTGAACTATATCTAAATTGTAGTACATAGAGATTTTATCTAATTCAATAGGTGAATAAATGGAAATTCCTATTTTTTGAATAAGTTTCTTATATT
>CAYUFZ010000456.1:0-415 GCA_964444025.1 uncultured Emticicia sp. | reverse complement strand
CAATTAAAGTATTAAAAATTTGATTACCATGATCGGTGAGTAAATCTTCACTACGATGCAATAAGACAGCATATAGACTATCACAATTCAATTTTTGAAGAGAGAGTTGAATTTGATCCATTACCCATGTCTTTGGATCTTCCAAATAGTTTGGAATTTTTGGTAGTTTTGTAATTACCTTAAAATCAAGCACTCCAATCTTTCCTAGAATTTGCTCACTTTCTCCATAGGAGATTGCTGTGTCTAATGTATCTATAAATTTAGATTTTGCATAATTTATAATTTGGTGGGCATCAGTTATTGAAACTTGTCCATTTAGATTTGCAATACCATATTTGATTCCAAATTGAACTGTTCCTAAAGAAATATTCATGGGATATTATTAGGTATTTTGCTCTTCAGGCAAAATACCTAA
>CAYUFZ010000455.1:1674-1962 GCA_964444025.1 uncultured Emticicia sp. | reverse complement strand
AGCAAGCAAAAGGTTGGAAGAGTCACAGAAAAAAACAGTAGAAAAGCCTATCGCTGATGTAATAAATTTTGAAAGAAACGAATCGATTATTTTTGTAAAAGACGGCACAAAATTAGTAAAAATCAGGCTTTCGGATATTTTGTACATTGAAGGATTGAAAGACTACGTTTGTATCCACGTAAAAGATAAAGATTATACCATAAAAAAGGTAGTTACGCTACAAACCATGAAAAGTCTGGAAGCACAACTACCCGAAAATCAATTCATCAGAATTCACAATTCTTTCAT
>CAYUFZ010000455.1:0-1664 GCA_964444025.1 uncultured Emticicia sp. | reverse complement strand
AAAGAAATGATGAAATTTCATCATTTCTTTTGATGCCATCGATGCCATCGACAAAGAAAAAGTACAAATAGGCAAAAATTTCATTCCTATCAGCGACACCTATAAGAAAGTTTTCAAAGAGTTTATCGAAAAAAAACAAATCACTTAAATTTTACACTCAGGGTTATGATATTAGCCACCATTCCATTGCTTCTATTGTAATGACCATAGCGGATTTCAGCCATATTCCAGTGCTTGACTCCCATCACGCCGCCGGGAGGAGCAAATCTGATTCCTGCACCCCAAAAAGCACTTTTAAAATCTGAAATATCAAAATCTGATGTATAATAGGCTTCGGACGTTAGATGGGTATAAATTGGAGCAAAATATTTGACAGCCGTTTGTGTATTAAAACGATAATGTGGTGTGATAGACACAAAGGAGCTTAGCTTGATGGGGGTTTCTATACTAAAAGTATGAGCTTTCATGTTCCAATTATCCTGATAATATCGATAAAATGTCCTGATGATTAGCCTATCACCCAAAAAATAACTGGCACGTAAGCCAATTGGCAACTTGGCTCTTGTTCCTGGCAATTTTTCAACCTTTTCTGTCCCGTTCTTAAAATATAAACGGTGATAAGGGGTACTCAACAAACCTTCTTGATAAGAAGGCTCCATGACAGCCATTACTTGTAGGCGTTTGTTTACTACTTGAGAAACACCCAAGCTTAAATTATATGAGTTTCTTTTTTTATAAGCAATATTTTGATCTCCCTCTGCTCCTGAACCATAGCCTTCTGGTCTTAGCTCATAGGGTAAAATAACAGACCAAGTATCGAAAAAAGCTCCAAGTTTAAAATTAAATTCGGTGTTATTATCTTTAGATGTTTTGGAATACATCAGGTTGATGCCATTCGACTGATAATCCCATTCGGTAGAATAGGACAAACTTGTGCCGACAGACTGATGTTTTTGGTCGTTTTTCATATTCCAAGATACCGTGGGATAAAAATGTATATCTGTCATTGATGCCGAAGATACCGAGCGTGGGTCTATCATATCGGAAGAAGCCGATGAATAATAATCAAGAGCGGCTTCTGCCGTTATATTGTGTTTACGTGCTTTTTTATCCACAAAAGACATTTTAATATCCAAAGCATTGGCAAAATCAATCAATTTTTCAGTTCCAATTCCACCCGTTACTGCCGAATGATTACCGTCTTGGTTGTAATAAGAGGAAACCAAATTAATTTCATCTAATTTCAATTTCCTATAAGAATTATCTCCAAGGACGGTGGCTCCCATTCGAAAAGCTTTGCTTTCTTGTGCTTTTTTAGGATTAGATGATTGGTTTGACTGTTTAAAAAGGTATTTAGTATTAGGGGTTTGGGCATATACACTTGCCAATAATCCTGCATAAAAACCAATCGAGCATATTATTTTTTTCATTTTTTAATCATTTATCAATCAATTACAACCACATCCGCCACTTGTCTTTCCTCCATTAGCCCCTGAAGCACCTTCTCTATATAAATAAAAACTTGATTCAAACTTTTCGGATTTTCTTGCCGATAGTTCCATTTCTGAATCATTAATTCTATTTTTTTGATATTCTCTTACCGGAACGCAAGAAAATAACAAGAATGTCATGGATAAACCAAGAAAAAAACGCTTGAATAATTT
>CAYUFZ010000454.1:0-1965 GCA_964444025.1 uncultured Emticicia sp. | reverse complement strand
CTCACACCCTTGGGGATATAACAGAAAGACCCGTCCGAGAATACCGCAGCATTCAAAGCAGAATAATAATTATCCTTTACAGGTACAACCGACCCCAAATACTTTTTGACCAATTCGGGATGTTCGTGTACGGCTTCCGAAATAGAACAAAAAACAATGCCCAATTCAGCCAATTTTGTTTTAAAAGTTGTGGCAACCGATACCGAATCTATCACAGCATCGACAGCTACCCCCGCTAATCTTTCTTGTTCTTTCAAAGAAATGCCCAATCGTTCGAATGTTTTACGCAATTCAGGGTCAATTTCATCTAAACTATTGACAACCTTTTTTTGCTTTGGAGCAGAGTAATACTTAATACTTTGCAAATCTATCGGATTATACGAAACATTCGACCACGTAGGCTCAGACATTGTCATCCAAGCACGATAGGCACTCAAACGCCATTCCAACATCCATTCCGGCTCATTTTTTTTGGCAGAAAGTAAACGGATAACATCTTCATTTAATCCCGCCGGAATCTCATCAGCCTCTATATCCGTATAAAAGCCATACTTGTATTCTGAGGAAGTTATTTCTTCCAGCAATTCCAATTCTTTACTCATAATTATATATGCTTAATTACCTCATATTACCTAACAACAATCGAAGTAAAATTGTTCGCAAATTTAGAATTATTATAAATAAGAATTCTGATTTGCAGACAAATTCTTTTGAAAAAAGCCACAATTATTTGATTGCCTCAAAAGTGGCTTGAAATTGATAAGTATCAGCCCCATATTTAAGCGTAGTTTTTCCGACAAACATATCTTCTGTCAGCTCCACGATTTCAAAAGTTGTGTTTGTATAAGTTTGCCCTTGATAGTCAATTTTATCAATCGTAAATTTCGTTTCATCAGAAGAAAAACTCCAATTGGCTTTTATCAGTAAATCTGGGTCATCAACTTTACATTTGGTAGCTCCTTCCCGAAATTCATAGGTATTATTTGGAAAAAAAGTAACAACATTATCCGTGATACAAAGCGGCTGCGTCACCACCAAGTCAATGGATAAATTTTGTGAATTGGTTGCTTGAGCTTTTGTATTTTTCCAACTTTTAGAGACCGTTCCAGCCAAAAGTTCGGTTTTGGTTTTAGGCACAACCGGCTCTTCCGATTTGCTACAAGCCAAAGCCACTATCAATAAGGCAATAATTTGCAATGTAAATACTATTTTTTTCATGATGAACCGTTAGTTATATTAAGTTAAAGAATGATTTGATTTTAAAATTTCCACAATTCTATTTCCTACTTTCTCAGACGCACCCGAAACACCCAAATTCTCCCTAATTTCTTTATAATCAGCCAATTGTTTTTGTCTAACTTCGTTTTTTTGAAGCAAATGAGCTAGCTCAGACTGCAACCGTTCGGAATTAAAATCCCCTTGAATTAATTCTTTGACAACCATTTTTTGAGCAATCAAATTGACCAAAGAAATGAAAGGGACTTTGATGAGCATTTTTCCTAAGAAATACGAAACAGCACTTGTTTTATAGACCACCACCTGAGGGACATTCAACAAAGCCGTTTCTAAAGTTGCCGTACCAGAAGTCACAATCGCTGCCTCGCTATTTTGCAATAAATCGTATGTTTGGTCAATTACCAAAGAAATTCCTTCCGAAACAAACGGTTGGTACATTGTCTGAGGCAAATTACTTACACCAGCAATCACGAAATGATAAACTGGAAAAGCCGTTTTCAAGACGACCATCATTTGGAGCATTTTTTCTACCTCTTGTTTTCTACTTCCAGGTAATAAAGCAACGATTTTTGTGGAAGGAAGATTGTTTTGCGATAAAAAATTTGGGTTCGGGACAAAGCTTTCAATGGCATCAAACAATGGATTTCCGACAAATTCTACCTCGTAATCAAATTTTTTAAAAAAATCCACCTCAAAAGGAAAAATCACGAATAACCTATCAACATATTT
>CAYUFZ010000453.1:0-1972 GCA_964444025.1 uncultured Emticicia sp. | reverse complement strand
ACCAAAATGGCTATCTACCGTATTAAATAATTTTGCAATCCAGGAACGATATAAACCTTGATTTCCTGTATATAAGTGCTCTACCAAAAAACCTTCAATAAAATGATGGCCTTTCACACGAATGGATAGGCCCGTTAGTCCATCATCGGCAGGTGTTAAATTAAAGACAGCCCCTTGTTCATAGGCAGTTTGCTTATAAAACATTATTCCTCCCCATTTTGTCTTATAATCTGCAGCGATGTCGATAGCCCCCAAGTGATTCCCATATTGATTTTCTGTATCATCAGAGGATGTATTCGGGTCAACTGCAACCCAATTTCTATTCTTCAATACTGTTACGACATAGAAGTAGGTATTCCAGCCGCCTGGATAAACATTAATAGCACGTTTTGTTGTGAGTGGTACAATCCGATTCCCTCCCCATTGTACTTGGTGATTCAGTCCCCCAAATAAATTCAAACGAGCATCAGGTTTACCAATCCGTCCGTATAAACTCTTTTGATGCAACATGACATTTTCTAATGGCCCCCGATTGTCAAACCAACCATGTGCCCATGTCATTTTCAACCCAATCCATTTGTTCAATACATTCAGATAGCCTGGTGTACCAAGCTGAATCTTAGGCATGGGTACAGCATTGCCAGACCAAGCATAAAATCCAGATGTCAGAGTCGTATCTCCTAAGCCGTATACTTCTTTTTTCCGTCCAGCCCAAAGCTCCCATTTTCCACGCCGACCGCTTATATAAGCTTCGGTTAAAAACATGTTATTTTCCTGTCCTGCCCAAGCATTCAATTCTAAGCCATATTTCCAATCATAGCGTTTATCAAAATCATAAGAACGAGCTAAATTAATACGCGCTCCTACACCAATATTTTCCATGGGAACTGAACCATACTGTAGACTACGCATCCAAAATGGAGTAGCTTTTGTATCTGAAGCTATCGTCTTCAACGCTATTGACATATGATCGCTTGTATCAATGGAAATAGGAAAAATAGTTATCAATAAGGCAAGGATCATATTTGGGGTTCTTTTTTAGGATTACGCAAATGACTTCGTTCTTCTGAAATCTGTGAACTCAATAATTGATTCAAACGCTCCAATCGCTCAATTCGATGAGCTTGAACCTGGTTACGTTTATTTAGGATATACAATTCCTTGATCAACAAAAAGGCCGTAAAGGAAAAGCCCGCCAGGAGACCGGAGGCAAAATAGATGTACATCATGTGCTGTAGATTTACGAATTAATAGGCGTTCTCATCGCCAACTACTAGGAAATAAATAGTCAAAAAACAAATTTTCAGATCTTGAATGGGACTCCAATGTTCAATGTACTCGATGTCTTTTTGAATTCTTGATTGTAATATTTCTATTCCATCCACTTCGCCTCGTAAGCCACTGATTTGAGCAAGTCCAGTAATTCCAGGCTTAACAAAATGGCGAAAAGTGAATCCCTCTACCATCCGTTGATACGTTTCTGAATGATACAACATATGTGGCCTAGGCCCTACTACACTCATATCACCCAATAGGACATTGATAAATTGCGGAAACTCGTCTAAGCTTGTTTTTCGAATAAAAGCCCCTATGCGTGTCAAACGCTTATCCTCCTTGACGGCTTGGTCACGGTCACTGGAATCATTCACACGCATAGACCGAAATTTATAACACCAAAAAACACGATTACCTCGTCCCGTACGTTGTTGCTTAAAAATGACAGGACCTTTACTTTCTCGCTTAATCAGTAATGCCAATATTGGATACAACCAGGACAATACAATTACAATAACCAACAAGCTAAATAGAATATCAAAAACACGTTTTATAATTCTATTTTGTAGTGCATCTAAGGGCTTGAATCGGTTGGTAATGAACTTTACACCTAAATCTTGACGAATTGGATAAGACCAACTCCGATGGTCTGAAGATGAAGGAACAATGTTCAACCGAACAAATTTCTTTTCCGCTT
>CAYUFZ010000452.1:0-1996 GCA_964444025.1 uncultured Emticicia sp. | reverse complement strand
GTATGCACGTAAAAGACCGTCAAACCAAAGCCAATGGAGCAGCAAACTTGCCTTGGGGAACAGGAAATACGCCCATTGCGGAAGCTTTACAACTGATACAAAAAAATAAATATGCTTTTCCGGCAACCATCGAGCTTGAATATAAAATTCCAGAAGGCTCAAACTCGGTAGAGGAAGTAAAAAAATGCCTCGAATATTGCCGAAAAGTATTGGCATAAAAAATTAATTCAAAATGGAGGCAGAGTTTCTCTTCTCTGCCTTTCCCAATATTTTTCAAGCACCAATTTACGAATTTTACTCATGAATGCACCAATCAGACGTGTCGTAACGGGACATGACTCAGAAGGCAATGCAGTATTTACATCTGATAATGAGTTTGAAACCATTGTCATTCCATCAGGTGATGCCGCCATGACTACCCTATGGACTACCACTACCGTTCCTGCCGATTTGAACGATACAAGCGATGGTAGAGAAAGAGATGCTGGCACTACTCTTAAGGGTGGCTCAGTTATCCGAATGGTAGATATGCTCCCCAATGCTTCTTCGCCACTTCACCGAACCCATAGCATTGATTATGGTATTGTGATTAGTGGGCAAATCGAGTTGGAATTGGACAATCACTTGGTTAAAACCATGAAGGCTGGAGATATTATCGTACAAAGAGGAACCATTCATTTATGGAGAAACCCCTCTCCAACGGATATTTGTCGAATTGTTTTTGTGCTGACGGAGGCAAAACCATACGAATTTCAAGGAAAAGCGTTGGAGGAAGTCATGATACACTAAGCAGAAAGAAACAATTAGTCAACTTGAAAAAAAAATAATCATTTTCTCATGAAAAGAGTCATCCCTTTCTTAATATACTTCGGAATACTTTCCTCCACTTGTATTGCACAACCGCTCAAAATCCAACATGATTTAGTCGTGGCAAAAGATGGAACTGGCGATTTCAAGTTTATACAAGACGCCATCGACGCTGTTCGGGTATATTTACCCAAAAGAATTACTATTCGAATAAAAAAAGGGGTTTACAAAGAAAAAATCAATGTTCCAAGCACTTTGAGCAACATTAGCTTTGTTGGAGAAGAAGGCACCGTAATCAGTTATGATGATTTTTCAGGCAAAGGGAAAATGGAAACTTTTGATTCTTATACCATGAGAGTCTTGGGAAATGATATTCTATTGGAGAACCTGACGATTGAAAATACCGCTGGACAAGTCGGACAAGCTGTTGCCCTCCATATCGAAGGCGACCGATGTGTGATTCGAAAATGCAAACTTAAGGGAAATCAAGACACCGTTTTTGCATCAGGGGAAAATTCCAGACAACATTTCATCAATTGTTATATCGAAGGAACAATAGATTTTATTTTTGGTTCTGCAACGGCGTTGTTTGAAAACTGCCACATTCATTCCAAAAGTAATGGCTACATCACGGCAGCATCTACTCCCAAGTGGGTCAAATATGGCTATGTATTTAAAAATTGTAAAATAACCGCCGAAAAAGAAGTAGAAGAGGTATTTTTAGGAAGGCCTTGGCGTAGTTTTGCCAAAACCGTTTTTATGGAATGTCAATTGGATAAGCACATTGTAGCTTCTGGATGGGACAATTGGTCGAATCTTGAAAATGAAAAAACCTCTTATTTTGCAGAATATAACAATACAGGAGAAGGTGCAAATCTCAATCAAAGAGTGGCTTGGAGTCATTTATTAAGCCCTAGAGAAGCCGCTCAATATACTTTGGAAAATGTTTTTTCTGGGGAAAACACCCAAGAAAAATCATTTTTTTGGCAACAAGCCTCTTACATAGGTATTACCGGAATACCTGATTTTGGATATACCACAGCCAAAGCTTTTGAGCAATCAAAAAAAACAAACCCAGAAACGACAGCCGTTTCGGAGGAAAAATTGAAAAATATTGAAGAAATTCAGGGTATTCAATATCATAAAATCAACAATAGGGTGCTTCAGCTTGATGCTTTTTATAGCAAAA
>CAYUFZ010000451.1:0-2017 GCA_964444025.1 uncultured Emticicia sp. | reverse complement strand
TAAAGTGCCAGTTGGGAATTTTAAAGTAAAAATAATTATGCCTGATGGAAAATTATATCAAGAGGATGGTAAAATAAGCGAAAAAGAAGTAATCGTCTATAAAAACATGGTTACAAAAGTCGATATTTATGTAAATACTGGTATCAAATAATCAAAATGAAGCATTTCCTTGCAGGTTTTATGGTAGTTTCTATCTTGTTTGCTTGTAAAAATAACGAACAGATAGGCTTAGCAGTGGGTTCTTTGGAGTTTAATTTGACCATAAGCCCTTTGTGTTCGGTAGAGCCATGTAGGCTAACTTCCGAAGAAATAGCGAAGATTTATGCCAATTATACGGCTATTCTTTCAGATTCATTGACACAAGCGAAGGTTGGCCAGCTCCCAATAAAATATAATGGCAAAATAGGGAATGTCAGTTTTAAAAATCTAAATCCGGGAGTTTATTCGCTTAGATTGGAGCCTGCTTCGTTTATGACAAGAAAGTTTTTTCCAGTTTATGTAAGCATACAAAAAAATAAAATCTCTACCGTAGATATTTCTTTGGATACAGGTATCAGATAATAAGCCTATGAAAATCCCATAAACGAAATAGTTTGTGGGATTTTTTTGGGATAAGTCTGCTTTTTTATCAAACTTTTTATAATTTCACGACTGAGCGGAAGTTTATACGAAATTTGAACTTTGCGAAAGAGGTACTTGTTTATAAATCATTAACAGAAAAAAATAAAAAATATGCATTTTGGAGAAGAATTTCGTAAATATGCTGTTCACCACCTTGGAATGAGTGGATTGGGAATAGACGATTACATGAAGCACAATGTACAAAATATGACTCCGAATATCATCGAAGAACGCCCGATGAGATTTGCGGCCATTGATGTATTTTCTCGTTTGATAATGGATAGAATTATCTTTTTGGGAACTGGTGTGGATGATTATGTGGCAAATGTAGTAGTGGCTCAATTATTATTTTTGGAGTCAGTCGATGCCAAAAAAGATGTATTGATGTACATTAACTCTCCTGGAGGTTCGGTATATGCGGGTTTGGGAATGTATGACACCATGCAATATGTTCGTCCAGATGTAGCCACTATCTGTACTTCTCTTGCTGCCTCTATGGGTGCGGTATTGTTGGCGGGTGGTGCTGCCGGAAAGCGTTCGGCTCTTCCTCATGCTAGGGTTATGATTCATCAACCGAGTGGTGGAGCTCAGGGACAATCGAGAGACATGGAAATCACGGTGAAAGAAATTATCAAGCTTCGTCATGAATTATATGAAATTTTAGCAAATCATACTGGTAAAACCATCGAAGAAATCGAAAGAGACTCTGACAGAGATTATTGGATGAAATCCGAGGAGGCTAAAGAATATGGATTGATTGATGAGGTATTGTATAGAGAAAAATAAAATCATTTCTCTGGTAAGGCTATCCAAAAGGGTAGCCTTTTTTGTTTTTATTACCTGAATAAAGCCTTAACTTTGCAAAAAAATACATAAATGATGAGTCCTTCGAATAAGGTTATTATTTCGCCTTCATTATTGGCGGCTGATTTTGCAAATTTGCAAAGAGATTGTGAAATGCTGAATGCTTCTGAGGCAGATTGGTTTCATATTGATATTATGGACGGGGTATTCGTCCCAAATATTTCTTTTGGAATGCCTGTTTTAGAGGCAATTCAAAGGCATTGTAAAAAAATATTGGATGTACACTTAATGATTGTTCAACCAGAAAGGTATTTAGAAAATTTCAAAAAACTTGGAGCTGAAATCATAACCGTACATTACGAGGCTTGTCCTCACTTACACCGAACTCTCCAACAGATTAAGGGTTTGGGATGTCGGGCTGGGGTAGCTCTTAATCCGCATACGCCCGTGAATGTTTTAGAAGATATTTTACATGACATTGATTTGGTATTAATTATGTCGGTCAATCCAGGATTTGGTGGACAAAAATTTATCGATTATACTTTTGAAAAAGTAAGAAAATTGAAGAAAATGATTGATAATCAAGGGCTGG
>CAYUFZ010000450.1:1640-2022 GCA_964444025.1 uncultured Emticicia sp. | reverse complement strand
GTTTTTACCCAGCATTTGATATCAACAAACACGCTGTGATAGACTCGTATATTGAAAATAAAAAATGGCTCATTCCTACTCAGGAGGTGTTCATAAGCTGCGATTTCAATGCACACTTTTGTTGTGCTACGATATGGCAAACAAGTAATAAATTAATGAAATGTATCGGTGATGCGTATGTAAAAGAATGTATTTCCGAGCTAACCATGCCCGAGTCATTGGCGATTGTGTTGGCAGAGAAGCTAAAAGGTAAAGGTATCTATAAAATAAAAGTAACTGGCGACAGAAATGGAACGTCGAATTGGGCCGGCTTAAGAAAGCCACAATTTGAACTTTTGGCAGATGTGCTAAGAGCCAATGGGATTTCATGCGAAGTCGAAGC
>CAYUFZ010000450.1:0-1630 GCA_964444025.1 uncultured Emticicia sp. | reverse complement strand
CTCTAGGAGAAGACAAATTTAATATTACGCATGATGTTTTTTCGGGGAAAAATTACAACATTTTGTTCGACCCTATCGAGGCAAAATCAACAATTTTTTCGATCATTCATACGCCAATAAACTCGGACTACACAAAGGACAAGCGGTCGGAGCGTAAGGCAAGCGTACCACAAGAGCGAGCAACACACCTCAGTGATACCGTTGACTATGCCATCATATATGAAACTAAGAGGGTGATTAGTAGTGACTTAACGTTCGATATGTCATTCTTCTAGTCGCCAAAAAGCCGTTACAGATATTCGAAAAATTAAGAATTTCTTAACAGGGTAGATGCGTAAGGGGCTGGCGGAGTCTTGAGAAATTTGATGAAAATTTTCTCCCCTTTTTTTTTAACTTTTTGATTGTAAAAACAATAGAGGGAGAAGGGAGGAAAAAAGGGTGCAACTTTTTTAAAATCTCCTCCCTTATGCCTCTTTTTCACCATAGTTTTGAAACCAAATGACCATTTGATGAAGCAATTTCTTGATTTTTTCAGTATCTTCTTGATTTTCATTGCAAAAAATCATCTGTACCTCTAAAATTGCATTTTTATACTTTAGTTTTTCATTTATTGATTCTGTTGTTGATACATATTCATCCAATTCACCAATATCCTGAAAGGTAATTAATTTTGCCAAAAATGAAGGTTTTTTTGTGCATAATACATACTTACCAGCAGACTTTGCTCTTTCATTATGTACTACTAAAAATAATGGGACTTTTTTCACAAATGTATTCGATGAAATGAGCTTTCTCTCCTTTTAATAGAGGGAATTGAATAATAAACAGTTTTATACTTCCATCATCCAGCTCAGTAAAATAATGACTGACGTACAGGTTGTCTTGAATCCATTTTGGGATGAACCGAGACTTCCATCTTTTGGGTTTTCGATTAATAGCATCAAAGTTTTTCTTTCCAACTTCGATACCAATTTCAAAGTTTCTTTGCATAAATAAGAATTTTTAATGTGCTTCGGCTGCACGATAATTTTGTACTAGATTAGGCAACTACCTTTTCTAATGAGGCTTTAAAAAGAGTTTTTAGTGTGCTTCTACTGCACATTTTTTTGACCAAAAATAGACAAAAAGTTGTCCTTTTCAAATTTGAGTCTAAAAAATATTTTTGCCCTCAAATTTAACGTAATCCAAAGATAAATGAAAACACCAATTAGTTATTATGGAGGTAAGCAAATGATGCTCCAGCATATCATACCCCTAATTCCACCACACAAGACCTATGTCGAACCTTTTTTTGGAGGCGGAGCTGTATTTTGGGCAAAAGAAAAGTCGGAAAATGAAGTTATCAATGACGTGAATAGTCGGTTGATTACTTTTTACAAAGTTTTGAAGTACGATTTGGAGAAACTCGAGGGCTTAATTGATGAAACTTTTCATTCAAGGCTCCAGCACAAGGAAGCAAAGGATGAGTACAGGGATGGCAAAGATGAAATCAAAAACATGATTAAAATGGCTTGGGCTATTTGGGTTCAGACCAATATGAGTTTTGCAAACAAAATTGAGGGTGGGTTTGGGTATGATAAATTGGGGAAAGTTGCTCTAAAAATCGCTAATAAGAAGAAAGCTCTGACAG
>CAYUFZ010000449.1:0-2024 GCA_964444025.1 uncultured Emticicia sp. | reverse complement strand
ATTGCCAACAGATATTATTGGAGCAGGCGTTTGTATTTTTTTAGACTGAATATACCTAAAAAGGTCATCTTTGGTCAGCCTTCCCTCTAAGCCAGTACCTTCAATCGATTCAAGCTCATCAAGTGAAATTTTCTCCTCCCGTGCAATACTCAACACCAAAGGCGAATAAAATTTATTAGCTCCAGAATTTGAAATCAAAGGCTCAGTTTTGGTCAATAAATCAATACTAACACCACCAGGCTTTTCAATGAGATTACCTTCCTTGACGGCATTTTCTACGACCGTTGGAACAGCCTCCGTCAGAACCTCATTGGTTTCAAGAATACAAATTGGTTTTCCTATGACAGCCACTTCACCCTTAGCCACCAATATTTCTTTTAAAATACCCGTATGAGAAGCACCTATTTCAGTATCTATTTTATCGGTTGCCACTTCCACAATCATGTCATCGGCTTCGATGCTATCGCCAACATTTTTAAGCCAATTCAGCACTGTACATTCAAAAATACTTTCGCCCATTTTGGGCATTACCATTTCAATTATAGCCATACTAACCTATTTATTCTAAATATGGATCAAAGATACAAAAAACTTCAATTTTCACGAGCAATCCCATCAGATTTTAAGGTGAGCCGCAGCATATTTAATGCCAAAGTAGAGCCATAGATGATATTCGTTTCACGCTGATTAAACATTTGAAAACGTTTGGCAGTCACTCCACTTGCTGAAGCACAAGCGATACAAATGGTTCCAACAGGTTTTTCAGGTGTGCCACCGTCGGGACCAGCAATACCACTAGTGGCGATTGCATAATCTACCTGAAGTAATTTCCTTGCTCCTTCAGCCATTTCTTTAACAGTTTCCAAACTAACTGCCCCAAAATGATTCACCGTTTCGGGCTTAACCCCCAATACATTTATTTTTACCGCATTATCATAGCTCACAATTCCACCCATGAAATACGCAGAACTCCCCGGAACTTTTGTTATCAAATGCGAAATATTTCCTCCAGTACAACTCTCTGCAGTAGCAATTTTCAGATGATTCTCTTGAAGCAACCGCCCCAAAGCAACCTCTAATTCTTCATCTATCATCGAATAAACATATTCTTGAATTTGTGGAAGCAACAAAGCCACTTGAGCATTCACTTCCTCTATTAATTGGCTTTTTGATTGCCCAAAACCCGTTAATCTCAATCGAACTTGCCCAAAAGAAGGCAAATACGCCAAGCGGATATTTGTTGGCAAGGCATCCTCCCATTCTTTGATTAAATCAGCCAAAAAAGACTCCCCTATTCCGATGGTTCGAATCACTTGATGATGAATCACGGGGGTTTCGGTAGATTCTAAAATTTTAGGCAACACTTCGTGAGACATCAAATACTTCATTTCAGTCGGAACCCCCGGCATTGAAACAAAAATCTTGGAATTTTTCTCAAACCACATCCCCGGAGCAGTTCCAGTTTTATTAGGCAAATAAATACATTTTTTTGGTAAAGCTGCTTGTAATCGATTGATTTCGGTCAGTGGTCTGTTTCGTTTTTCAAAAAAATCAGTTAAAAACGCTAATGCGTGTGTATTTATTTCCAACTCATCTTCAAAAAACTCACACAAGGTTTTTTTGGTTATGTCGTCTTTGGTTGGTCCTAAACCTCCGGTAATTAAAATGATATCCGCTCGAGATTCTGCTTCGGAAAGAATGGATAAAATTTCTTGTTTATCATCACCAACAGATGATTTTCGGATTGTTTTAATCCCTATTTTCGACAATTCGGCACTCATCCATTGCGTATTAGTATCCGTAATTTGACCATAGAGAATTTCATCTCCAATCGTAATTATTTCTGCAAAAATAGGTTTCATTTCAATACTTCCCTTTTAAATTTGGATACAAAAATACAATAATCGTGCTTCATTCGTTAATAAGTATAAGAATAAATTTAAAACCTTGAAAACAGTTCTCAAACCAATGAAAAAAACATTTATTTTAGCAGTAGTCATGTTAATTTTTCGCACAACAAGCTT
>CAYUFZ010000448.1:364-2029 GCA_964444025.1 uncultured Emticicia sp. | reverse complement strand
ATTAAAAGTCATTTTTCCATTTGAAGGACTAGTAGAGCCACTCACGCTTAAATCTGTCCAAGTGGCTGCCGCTACATTGTCTTTTTGCGTATAGGCAGGATAAGCATTTGTATTTCCCATGGCTGTACCACCCGATTGGTAGGCAATAGTAGTGAAGCTTGAGGCTGATGCAAATTTATATTGCAAACCTACGTTGGAATCCCCACTAAAACGCACCGAAAAATCGCCAAGTGCAATTTCTGTTCCAGCAGCATCTGTCGAAGTAGTACCACTAACTGGCGAATAGGTTTTATTATTAAAAGCAATAGTTTTGTTAGTACCAGCAACTAAATCGGCACTAGGGACCAAATTATCCCAATTAGTACCTGTATAAATATAAATTTTATTAGCAAATACCTGATTAGTAGATGTTCCAGCATTCGCAATATTATAAACCATAAGCCCTGCAATAGGTGAACTAATGGTTGTCACATCATTTTTCCCAGTCAGGGATACTCTTGGAAGTAAAAAACCTTTGTTGGTTGATTGTAAATCCAAAGCAGCAGAAGCATTGGGGGTTAATGTTCCAACTCCCACATTTCCTAAGTCCTTTGTTACTATCATTTGACTTCCATTTACTGCCTCAATCTGTAGATTGGCATTTGAATGAACACTTGTCGGATTTTGTCCGATTTTCAATTGGGCTTTTACTTCACCATTGGATAAACAAGCACCCAATAGTGCAGCCACTAATGTAAATTTTCTCATTTTTATTAATTATTACTGGTTGGGAACGATTGATTATTATAATTGACTGTTTTATATGTTTCTGAACTTGTGATTAATTTATCCCAATTCACTCCATTAAATACATATATTTGATTGGCATATACTTGATTTGTTCCAGTATTTGCAGTCGTCGTATTGACTACCATCAAGCCATTAGCAGGATTAGAGATGGTACTTATGTCATTTTTTCCAGTCAACGAAACTCGAGGTATCAGTACCCCCATATCGGTAGCATTTACTTCTAGAATTGCAGCATTTGCTGGGGTTAATGTCCCTATGCCTACATTTCCTGAATCTTTATTGACAAGCAATTGTTTTGAGTTATTCGACTCAATCTGCAAATAAGCACTCGTATCGATAAGGGATTTGTTTTTCCCGATTTTAACTTGTGCCTTTACTTCCATTCCGTAACAGCCAAGCACAACAGTTAGTAGTACCAATTTATTCATAAGGGATTATCAAATTTATTTTAAGAACAACTTTATTTTATAGAAGTTACAATTATTATACCCAAATATTTAACTATTCAGACATTTGTATTACCATTTTAGTTTTTTTTCAATACGATTCGCCTTTATAATGATTTAGAGATATATTTTTATTCAGTCACGTATGAAAACAAAAAAAAACGGAGATAAATATCCCCGTTTCAAATATAAATAATCATTCCTTAAAGCTTTACCTTTACCTCTTTTAATTCGAAGCTTTCCAAAGTATCTCCAATCTCGATTTCATTGAACCCTTTGATACTCAGGCCACACTCAAATCCAGCCCTCACCTCATTTACATCATCTTTATAACGTTTCAATTGCAAGATATCTCCTTCATGAATAACAATTCCCTCACGAATGATTCTTACTTTGTTTTGGCGTTTGAAATGACCGTCTGTCACATAAC
>CAYUFZ010000448.1:0-354 GCA_964444025.1 uncultured Emticicia sp. | reverse complement strand
ATAACATCCAGCGATTGTACCAACTTTACTGATTTTGAATACTTCACGAACATCAATCGTTCCTACAACAGTTTCAACAACTTTAGGAGCTAATAATCCTTCCATTGCATCACGAATTTCGTTGATGGCATCATAGATAATCGAATAAAGTCGAATCTCAATCTCTTCTTGGTCTGCAATTCGTTTGGCATTAGAAGAAGGTCTTACTTGGAAACCTATGACAATTGCGTCGGCAGTTGATGCCAATAATACGTCAGATTCTGAGATTTGTCCAACACCTTTATGAATGATTGACACCTGAACTTGTTCAGTTGATAATTTGGTTTGATCGACATTTCGCCAGAAATTGGTTTT
>CAYUFZ010000447.1:0-2029 GCA_964444025.1 uncultured Emticicia sp. | reverse complement strand
AGTCTTTTATCGTTACAATCATGCTAAGTTCAGTATGCAACCTGAAGTGTATTTCCAGGTAAAAGGTGGAAGCTTCAAATCTACTTCTACGAATTTTGCAGAAACAGGTAATTCTATTTTGAGAAATAATTATCAATACGTAGATGCCTCTGTGATGTTGGGTTATGAATTTGCCAAAAATGTCCATTTTGTGGTTGGTCCTGAATATGGCTGGGCATTAAATGCAGGTGCCAAAAGAGGTCCTTACGCTCACAATGATTTCTCTATCGCAACAGGTCTGCGTATTGATATGTTGGATATTGCTCATTTGGCAAGCTTAAATATCAGATATGTACACGGATTGACCAATACGACTAACAAAACATATACCTTGGCAGACAAATCGGTGATTCCGCTCGATTTCAGAAATAGAACATTGCAGGTTTCTGCAACATTTACGGTCAGTGACTTTCTGAAAGCCAAGAAAATGCGTCAGAAAAAATAATCTTAAAGCGTTTAAAGATATATTTATACAGATTTTTATTTTGGGAATATATAATATCATGAATTTTATAGAAGAATTACGTTGGAGGGGAATGCTCCACGATGCTATGCCAGGCACAGAAGAGCAACTTTCCAAAGAAATGACGGCTGGCTATATAGGTTTTGACCCGACTGCCAAATCATTACACATAGGGAATTTGGCGACTATTATGTTGCTGAAACATTTTCAATTGGCAGGGCATAAACCTTTTGCTTTGGTTGGAGGGGCAACAGGAATGGTCGGTGACCCATCGGGAAAATCTGCTGAACGTCAGTTTTTGTCGGAAGACATTCTCCAAGAAAATCAAGCTGCTATCAAAAAACAATTGGAAAAATTTTTGAATTTTGATTGTGGTACGAATTCGGCAGAAATAGTCAATAATTATGATTGGTTCAAAGAAATTGGTTTCCTTGAGTTTTTGCGTGAAGTTGGTAAGTACCTGACTGTCAATTATATGATGTCGAAGGATTCTGTAAAGAATCGCCTCACTACTGGAATTTCTTTTACCGAATTTTCGTATCAATTATTGCAAGGATATGACTTTTATTGGTTGTTTAAAAACAAAAATGTGAGGCTTCAAATGGGAGGTTCTGATCAATGGGGGAATATTACCACAGGAACAGAATTGATTCGAAGAAAAGAGGCCTCGATGATTGGAGAGAGTAACGAGGAAAATGTTACTTATCAAGCATTTGCCTTAACTACTCCTTTGGTAACAAAATCAGATGGTACTAAGTTTGGTAAATCGGAATCTGGAAATGTTTGGTTGGATGCTTCACTGACTTCTCCGTATCAATTTTACCAGTTTTGGCTCAATCAAACAGATGCTGATACCCCTCGTTTGTTAAGGGTATTTACATTATATTCTAAATCAGAAATTGAAGCAATCGAAAGCCAGCATGCGGAGGCTCCTCATTTGAGAATTGCTCAAAAAGCATTGGCAAAGGATGTGACTACAAGGGTACACGGCGAAGAACAATTTGATTTGGCGGTAAAAGCGTCTGAAGTGTTATTTGGAAAGGCAACCTTGGATACCTTGCAAAGCTTGGATGAAGCAACTTTT
The DNA here is from genome assembly GCA_964444025.1 of uncultured Emticicia sp. Lineage (GTDB taxonomy): Bacteria > Bacteroidota > Bacteroidia > Cytophagales > Spirosomataceae > Emticicia. The sequence goes on along the minus strand of CAYUFZ010000447.1, from coordinate 443 downwards.
ACAAGTATTTTTGAAGGTGTTCCGCAGACAGATATTAGCCAAGAAACTTGGGACTCTTGTGCCAATTTATTAGATTTAATTTCGGTGGCAACCAATAATGAAATTTATCCTTCTAAAGGAGAAGCCAGAAGGGCATTGCAGGGAAATGCTGTGAGTATCAACAAAGTGAAAGTAAGTGATGAAAAATACCCATTATCCGAGCTACATTTATTGCAAAATAAATATTTGCTGGTAGGAAAAGGAAAGAAAAATCACATAATCAGGATTCAATAAAGGTTTTTTTGAGGAAATCTATCAACGAAAATATTTTTTTGATAGATTTTTTCTTAAAAATTTGTAAAAATATAAAAATAAGTATATTTTTGCACTTCCTAAATAAATCTGGGATATACACGGGCATGGTGCAATGGTAGCATACGGGTCTCCAAAACCTTTGATCTGAG
>CAYUFZ010000446.1:937-2048 GCA_964444025.1 uncultured Emticicia sp. | reverse complement strand
TGGGGGAAAGATAAAAAATCATTTATTTTGCATAAAAAATAAATGATATGGAAACAAACCTACTACAATATAGGGTCAATCATAAAAGTTGCTTGTAACCTTAGAAATTCATTTGAGTTCCTAAATGTGAGTAAATGTAACTTGATTTTTAAAAATGATGGTAAATATTGATTTAAATGATTTTATTTAAATCAATATTAAAATACTCATATTAAATATATGAATATTTATATTTTAAAAACAAAATAAACAAATCAGGATAAAATCATCTCGATTTTATTGAAAATATATCCGCTTAGAATTGGATAAAAAAATCCAAATAAGGGTATTATGCAGAATTTTCAATTCTCGCTCAAATGAAAATAACGGCAATAGCTACCAATACCAAAATTCTTTGGTTAGCAAATAAAAATACTTGGTTTTTCTTTAAATAGAAAATACACTTTTAGGTTTACACCGCAAATCTACCAAATATGATTTTGGAGCATATAGGTCTTTGTTATTATTGGAGCGTGACATTAAAAATAAAGCCACAAGAATAGTAAGGATTGTTAGAATTAACATAGCATTTCGTAAGTTTTGTTAAGTAAAATTATAGAGTAATCTCAAATTACAAAACAAAACATTTCCCGTTCATCATTTATCAGATTTTTTTATCTTAAATAATGAAAAAAAGGTTACCCTTCACACAATTTTTTTTGTGTTAGAAGAAAAAAATAAAACTATTTTAATGAATTATTAACTAAAAACGCTTCTCGGACGAGATTGTAAGTTAGTCAAATACCCTTTTGGGGCATACAACTCTTCTGTTTGACGAAATTTAGTCATCATGAATCCACCAATTGCGAGGGCTAAAGCTGCAAGTACCATTGTCGTATTAATTTAAATATGTTATTAGGATATACACACTCCAAATTTAATAGAAATATGCTCCTTTTGTCAAGTAAATCATCTATTATTTACCTCTAAAAAATATAATTATGGGGTATAATTATTCACAATTTTTAAGTTTGGGTGAAAATAATCCCTTTTTGTCAAAATAAAGCAGATAACATTGTTTTAATTGTATATGTATTGTATTCAAATTTTGTAATTTTGCGAAAAAAAAAAT
>CAYUFZ010000446.1:0-927 GCA_964444025.1 uncultured Emticicia sp. | reverse complement strand
TGAAATTAATTCTTGTTCCAACACCAATCGGAAATCTCGATGATATTACCTTGCGGGCAATAAAAGTATTCAATCAAGCAGATTTGATATTGGCTGAAGATACTCGAAATACAGGTTTTTTACTCAAGCATTTGAATATTCAAAAACCTTTACAGAGTCATCATGCTTTCAATGAACATCAAACGCTCAAAAAGGTAATCGAATTTATTCAGAAAGGAAATCTTGTGATTTTAGTTTCTGATGCTGGAACACCAGCTATTTCAGACCCAGGTTTTTTGTTGGTACGTGAATGTATTAAAGCAGGTATCGAAATAGAATGTTTGCCTGGACCTACTGCATTTGTACCAGCCCTAGTAAATTCAGGATTACCTGCCGACAAATTTGTGTTTGAAGGTTTTTTACCAGTCAAAAAAGGAAGACAGACTCGTTTAAAAGCATTAATAAATGAAGACAGAACGATAATTTTTTATGAATCTCCTCATAGAATTTTAAAAACATTGGAACAATTTGTTGAGTATTTTGGTGAAAATCGTCAAGTGTCAGTATCAAGAGAACTTACAAAAATTTATGAAGAAAATATTAGAGGGACGTTGTCGGAAGTAGTTGAAAGGATTAAATTAAAACCTATTAAAGGTGAAATTGTTATAGTTTTAGCAGGGAAAGATTAATATTTGGTAATAAAATGGCAATTATTGAAACAATTAAAGAATTAACTGTCGAGCAAATCGTCATCGTTTTGAGTACGCCACTCTATGCAATTTTGATTATTGGTGAAATTTTACTGAGTCACTTACAACATCGTTCCTATTATACGTTCAGAGAAACGATTACTAATTTGTATTTAATGTTATTGAATGGTGGATTAGATTTATTGACCAGAGGAATGACATGGGGGGTATTGGTATGGTTTAGCCATTTTCAGTTTGT
>CAYUFZ010000445.1:820-2053 GCA_964444025.1 uncultured Emticicia sp. | reverse complement strand
TATCGTTTAATATTTTTTCTTGAGCAACATTGGATCATAATTTGTATATAATAACATATCTGGATAATTCTTTTTTAGATATGCTTTTGATGCTTGAATAAAAAATTCTTTAGTTTTTTGGGTTTTTCCATATTTTAATAAATAACTTGAAATAAAGTCATCGTATATTGATTCTAAACCCATTATTTCATCTGGATCTAAACCTTTTATTATAAAGTTTGTAACATTCATATCATTTTGAGTTAGTTCATTTAACTTGGATGTTAATTCTGTTTCTGCTTTTGCTAACGCTTCAGCTTGTGTAATTCTTGGTTCATCCTTATTTGCTGCAAAGGAATCAATAACAGGTTTATTATTTGCGTTAATTTCATCAGGACTCAATATACCTTCTGCATTTTCTAAATAATTTTTTAAGTTCTTTTTACTTATTTTTGCATCGTGTTTTTGAACTCTTGTATATTCTGCTAAACTCATATATTATTTACTCTATATTTTATTTTTAGGGTTTTATTTCGGGTTTAAATTTCATTAATGATTCATTTGTGTTTAATTTGTGAAAAATTGGTTTATAGTTTGGAGACAATTTAGAAATAATTTTTATCTGAACAAATAATATATAGAATAATAAATGGTTTTGAAACTTGGGCAAAAACTTGAACGAGATGAAAAACTCAGAACATTTAAATCAGAGTTAGTGGGCGAACTTAAGGAATTAACACATCTTAGACTATCTCAAGATTTAACTGAGGATATTTGTAAATGTATTGAATGGAGAATTAAAAAGAAATATAAAAAGGATAAAAAAGCATTGGTTTTGGAAATTTTGGCTGAAGGTCATGATTTGAATGAGGATGAATTAATGGTTATATCCAATCAAATAGACTACTTGATAAATAAAAGTATAATTAAAAAAGTCGGTCCACTTAAACGGCTTGCTTTTAAATTTTTTTTTATGTTTGTCCAGAAGCACTTAAATATTCCAAAAGGTCATTAAGTTATGCAGGAACCAATGCACTTACAAATTATATTGGTTATTCTCTTAACAATAAAATAATTAATAAATATGTGTTGGGGTTATCCATCACACAATTAATATGTAAAGAAATACTTATTCAAATTGGTATAAATTCAAAAATGATCGCTTTAATTCTTCTTTTTATTTAATGCTTTTTAATGTTAAATGTGTAAAATTTTTATATTTCACAAATTTATATGTTGGTTTGTCGGTTGATT
>CAYUFZ010000445.1:0-810 GCA_964444025.1 uncultured Emticicia sp. | reverse complement strand
ATTACATCTATTATACGTTTATTATCATATACAACTACTATATGTTGAGTATTTACAATTATTTTAAATGTATTCGGAATAGTTAAATTATTTATGTAATCTGGTTTATATTCTGAAATTTTATTTGTTTCACTGTATAACATAATGTTCAAACCATCAAAATATATTGTACATCCACATATGTTATTTTGTTGGGTTATTTTTGTTGTTATTTTATTGCAAACTAATTCATCAGTAACTATTTTTTGACATTGTATTATATTACTGGCAATGGTATTTTCACTATAAAGCAAACTTTTTAATATATTATATGCATAAATTATGTTCATACCGTTTAATTGCACAAAATATTTTTTTGCTTTACTTAGTGTTAAACCTTCTGAATTTACATCTTTATAAAAATTTACATTAAAATCTGTTGTTGAATCTACTTGATGAGATGGATTATCTACTTGCATATAAATATGTATTATACTTTAATCTTCAAATTCAAAAAAGTCTAAAAACCCTATACTAAATTTTTTATTTTTTGGACAAGATGCATTTAAATTCAGTTTGAAAAAATCAAATTTTTGTTCTGTTGCTATTTGAATCATTTCAAGTAAGTCATTTACATCAATATTTAATCCAAACGCGGATATTATCAATTTTAGGTTTCTTACGTTTGGTAAGTTTAATAATAATAAATAATTCATTTGTAATCTCATAAATTTATCAGTTTCATAGTAACTTTGGGTTAAATAAAATTGGGTTAATCCTTTTTTTCTTCCAAACTCACAATACTTTTTTAATTTTTCTATTACTTTTGGA
>CAYUFZ010000444.1:0-2075 GCA_964444025.1 uncultured Emticicia sp. | reverse complement strand
CTTAAAATTACGTGCGTCTTACGGACAAATGGGTAATGACCAAGTATATTACAACGGAGCGTTGCAAGAATATGCGTACCTATCAACTTATGGATTTGGTTCATACCCAATCAATAATCAAGTAGTAACGACTTTAAGAGAAACTGTATTAGCAAACCCTAATTTTACTTGGGAAAGAGCGAACAACTACAATATCGGTTTAGATGGAACATTCTTAAACAACAAAATCGATATGACAGTTGAATATTTCTTCAACAGAAGATCTCAAATCTTGATTCAAAAAACTGGTTCTACTCCATCTTCTTCAGGTATCAACGCTTTATTGCCTCCAGTGAATGCAGGTATCGTTGACAACAGAGGATTTGAGTTTAACTTAGGATACAATGGAAAAGCAAGCAACGACCTTACTTTCAGAGCTGGTATTAATGGTGGTTATGCAAAAAACAGAGTAGTGTTCATGGATGAAATCCCAGGAGCTCCATCGTATCAATTACAAGAAGGTAAAATGATAAACGGATACTTGGTATATAAATCAGATGGTGTATTCAAAAGCCAAGCAGAAATTGACGCAAACAAAATCGATTATTCTGATGTAACTTCAAAATTACTACCAGGAGATATGAAATTTGTAGATTATAACGGAGATGGAAAAATCAACGGAGATGACAGAGTAAGATTAAACCAAAATGATACTCCTACATTCAACTTTGGTGCAACCATTGACGTAAGATACAAAGGATTTGACCTAAGTGCCTTATTACAAGGAGCAACAGGAGCAGCAATTCGTATCCAAACAGAGTCAGGGGACATCGGTAACTTCTTGAAATACTCTTATGATAACAGATGGACGATTGATAATCCGAGCAGTGTTCACCCACGCTTAGCAAGTAGAGGTGATACCTATTATACAGGTGGTAACTACGGTAACAACACTTATTATTTGTTTAGCAAAAATTATGTTCGTTTGAAAAACTTGGAAATCGGATATACTTTGCCTAGCAATATCGTTCAAAAAGCTAAACTTGGAAGTTTGAGGGTTTATGTAAATGGATTAAATCTTTTGACAATTGACAAACACAAAATTTTTGACCCAGAGGCAACGGCTCAAGGTGGGGTGTATTATCCACAATCAAGAGTTATTAATACAGGTTTAAGTTTAACATTCTAAATTGAACAACATGAAAAACATAAAAATAAAAGTAAGCCTTTTGGTTGCACTGATGGCATTTGCTCTGTCTTGCAACAAGGATTTTTTGAATACCAAGCCGCTCAATAAAATATCAAGCTCTGCGACTTGGTCTGACGGTGCTTTGGCAGAAGCTTTCATATTCAACATTTACTCTTATTTAGGGTACGGTGGATTTGAAGAGCAAGCCTTGGCTGCCTACACCGACGAAGCGATGTTTACGCACGCCGGAAGAAATATCAATACCTTTACTGAAGGTTCTGAAAGCCCTAATAACGTTGCGTGGGTAAGTCCTACCTATGAATGGGGAAATATGTACTTGGCAATCAGACAAGCTAACGTAGCAATCGAGAATTTGCCAAAATCAACTTTTACAGATGCTCCTTTGAAAGATAAATTGTTGGGTGAAGCCTATTTCTTAAGAGCCTATTATTACCAACAATTAGTCAGATTTTATGGTGGAGTACCGCTCATTAGCAAAGCGTATGGATTGAATGAAGATTATAGTATTGCCCGTAGCAGCTATGAAGATTGTGTCAAATTCATCGTTTCAGACCTTGATAATGCAGCAAAATTATTAGATGGCAAACCAAGCATTGCTGGTAGAACCTCTAAATTGGCTGCAATGGCACTCAAAGCTCGTGTTTTATTGTATGCTGCTAGTGATTTGCATGATGGACCAACTGCCAAAGCTAAATCTTCAGTATTGGCTGGGTATAGCGACTTAGCATTGATTGCCTATACTTCAGGAGATCGTAAAGCAAGATGGGAAGCTGCAAAAGCAGCAGCAAAAGCTGTTTTGGATGCAGGTGTTGGTTATAAAATGAATCTTACAGCCCCAGTTTCGGCAGAGGAAGGTAAAAATAACTATATTTCTATTGCTATGGGT
>CAYUFZ010000443.1:0-2088 GCA_964444025.1 uncultured Emticicia sp. | reverse complement strand
TGGCATCTGAAATAGCAATTGCCGCCAAAGCCTGTCTATTTTCACGGTATCGCCCAGAAAGCTCTTCTGCAAAGTGCATGGCATCACAATGCGAGCCGCCATTGCCACAAGAAATAATCTTTTTTTGATGATTTAGGGCTGTTACCATTAAATTGGCAGCGTCATTAATTTTTACTATATTTTCTGAATCAGCCAAAAAATTACGCAATACCTGCTGTGCTTCGAGTAATTCTTGTGTAATAATATTATAATTGTCCATATTAATCAAATAAATTGTCCCAATTCACAATTTGATTGCTTAAATCAAATTCAAACGCCCGATTCTTAAGTATATTTTTATCGATGAGAATTTCATTATTTTGGATTTTTATCATGATTGCTGCCAAATCTTTAGGATGAAAACTATCCACAAAAGCCCCCATGCCTTCTTTTAAAAATTCTGAAATTCCTCCAGAATTAAAACCTGCAATCGGTTTTTGAAGATAAGCGGCTTCAATCATGACCAGAGGGAAGGGGTCTTCTTTTGCGGTCAGTACAAATCCATCAGCAATATTGAAATAATCATAATATTCAGATGATTTTTCGGGAATTTCAATAAAATTGAAAGAATTATTTTTTACAGAAGCACGAATATATTGCAAAACGCCTGTATTTTTGGTACTACCCAGCCAAACTAAATAGGTGTTTTTGGGTAGAAATGAGAGCAAATCAGGCACAATTTCATAACCTTTTCTCAAATTCATCGAGCCAGACATAAGCCAAACAAAAGCATCGTCGGGAATATGGAGCTTGGCTCTCAGGGCATCAGGATTTTGAGTAATGTTGATTTTTTGAGTGTCAATAAAGGAATATTTTAGGAGCGTATTTTGATACCCCATCTGTCTGATTCGATTTTCTACAATACTTGAGCAACAAATGATGCGTTCGGCATGGTCAAACTGAAACTTGAACTCCTCTAAATTCAGTTCATCATACACCGTTGGTAATTCGTGGACATGCACATCAAATGGAATATTCAAACGATTTGCCAATGCCGCAAATCGAGGCATAACCATTGTGTTTAAGTACCAACGGTCGGCATTTAGCTTTTTTTGGATGCGAATCAAGGCTGCTTCTTCGGGAGTGCTTTTAAATATTTTGAAATAAACACCTTCATAAATAGAATAAAGAAACCCTTTTTTGCTTTGATACAAATATGTAAAATCGGCAGTAGAATCATTTTTGAATAATTCTCCATTTTTGAGTGAAAAAACCGCAGACTTGATTTTTCCTTTCAGCCTCGCCAACAGATACCAAAGCAACATTTCGGAGCCTGTTCTCCCGCCTGTCGGAGTAATAAAAAGTATTATTTTGTCTCTCATGTCGGAGAATTACTTGATTTTGTAAAAAGTAGGTATTTGCAACAAAATTCTCCAAAAATATTTAGAAAAAATAGCAATTGTTGCTGCAAATTTATGCTGATTTTCAAGATTAGTGAAAATATATTCTTTATTTTTTAGGTTTGTCGTGAATTTAATTAGATAAAAAAAAGGTATCCAAACCCAATAATGGAGCATCAAGAAGAAAAAAGGAAGAATTCCATATTGTTTTCTCATCCATACAAGGTTTGAAAGCTGAATTTGCGGGTCAAATCTATTAAAATAGGTGTATTTTTCTGCTTCTTCATATCGTTCGGGTTTGCTTCCCCACTCTTCATGTATGATTTTACAATCATTAAATACCAAAAGTTTTCCAAGCTTCCCTAATCGATATCCCCATTCTGTATCTTCTGCATAGAGAAAAAACTCCTCGTCAAAACCGTTGGTTTTTTCAAAAGCTTCTCTACGAACCATCAAAAAAGCAGCAGCAATATAATCTACTTGTTGGGGGTCAGGGTATATTTTTTGTGGAATCAGCCTTTCGAGATAATGACGAAAAGCAGGCGGAACAATCCAAAAATCCCTCCTGAACGTAAAAGTATGATAGAAAGTTCTTGGGCTTAGGTCAGGATAAACTTGAAGAGCCCCTCCAGCAATGGCATCGAGTCGTTTTTCTAAATGCTCGACACAAGTATCGATTGCTGGTTCGAAAAGCTTGGTATCGGAATTT
>CAYUFZ010000442.1:0-2100 GCA_964444025.1 uncultured Emticicia sp. | reverse complement strand
GATTCCTAATCAGGAGATATTGCTCGAAAAAAATCTTGCTTCTGCGGAAAGAGTTCAAGCGACATCAGGAAATGATTATATTTTCGTTTATTCGGCAGCAGGGAAGAGTTTTACAGTTAATTTTGAAAAATTTGCTACCAAAAAATGGATTGCTTTTTGGTATAATCCACGGACAGGAAAAGGGTCAGAACCCATGGATTTTTCGACGGTGTATGAGTGGTCTAAAAAGTTTAGCCCTCCCAGTTCGGGTTATGGACAAGATTGGGTTTTGGTAATCGATGAATATGGAAAAAATTATAATCAATTTAGATAAAATGTCGGCAGAAGATAGGTATTTTACCATCGCATCACCTTCGGAAGGTTTGTTCAAAGATCGTGGAAGTAAATTCTTGGCTTTTGCTTATCCCTTTACCAACGAAGCGGAATTAAAACCAATCATTGAACAATTAAAAAAAGAACATTTTAAGGCAGTTCATCTTTGTTTTGCCTATCGTTTGGGCATCGATTCGAGCCAATTTCGAGTAAATGATGATGGCGAGCCGTCTGGTTCTGCCGGAAAACCAATCTTGAATGTTTTGCTTTCGCATCAATTGAATAATGTTCTAGTCGTGGTGGTTCGGTATTTCGGAGGGACTTTGTTGGGTGTGCCAGGCTTAATCAATGCTTATAAATCAGCCACCATTGAGGCGATTTCCCATGCCCAAATTATTGAAAAAACATTGAACGATATCTATGAAATAGCATTCGAATTTATATTGATGAATGATGTTATGAAAATAGTAAAAGAGTTTAATATTAAAATTAATAATCAATTGTATGACAATAGGTGTATTTTTGTCTTGGAATTTAGAAAAAGTATTGCGGCCATTATTCTCGGCAAATTAACCAAAATAGATGCATTATCAATCAATTATATTGATACCGTCTGATTATTATTGACAGATAGGGAAATATTAAAACATTCTAATTTAAAATTTTTTAAAAAAGTTGTAAATTGCTGTCTGTTCAAACATTTAACTCTAACACTTAATAAAAATGAAATTAAAATTAATGTTGCCGACACTTTTCTTCGCATCTGTATCTTCGATGGGTTTTTGTGTTGCTCAAGATTGGGAAGTGATTACCCCTACCAATACTTGTACCAATCGACACGAAAATACCATGACTGCCGTTGGAGATAAATTGATATTGTTGGGAGGCAGGGGTGTCAAACCAACCGAAATTTTTGACATCGCCACACATACTTGGAAGAAGTCTGTCAATACTCCTTTGGAAATGAGTCATCTTCAGGCAGTGAATTATCATGGAGAGGTTTATGTAATGGGTGCAATGACTGGCAACTATCCCCACGAAACGCCTATTCCTAATATTTATATCTATAATGTCGAAAAAGGAGAATGGCGTGTAGGTCCCGAAATACCGAAAGAAAGATTGCGTGGCTCGGCAGGATGTGTTGTATATAAAGATAAAATCTATTTGGTTTGTGGTATTGTTGATGGACATTGGGATGGGCATGTGGCTTGGTTGGATGAATATGACCCTCAAACAAATACATGGAAGAAATTGGCAGATGCTCCACATACAAGAGACCACGTCAGTGTTGCGATTGTCAAAGATAAATTATATGTCGTCGGTGGACGCAGGTCTTATGCCAAAATCAATCAGGTATTGAATTTGACAGAAGGAGCGGTAGATATCTTTGATTTAAAGAAAAAAACATGGTCAACCTTGCCAGAAAGCTTGAATCTCCCTACCCAACGTGCTGGAAATTCGACAATCGCTTATGGAGACAAAATTGTGGTGATTGGTGGAGAAAGTGCTTCCCAAGTGCCTGCTCACAGCGAAGTAGAGGCTTTTGATACCAAAAAGCAAGCGTGGGTCAAATTGGCTTCTCTCAAACAAGGCAGGCACGGCACAGGAATGGTCGTAGTAGATGGTAAAATCTATGTAGCGGCTGGCTCCGCCAACAGAGGTGGAGGGCCAGAATTGAATGAAATGGAAGTATATAAACAAAAATAAAGGATGTTATTAGCCAAAAACATTAAAAAAAGGTACGGTTCTCTTGAAGTTCTGAAAGGAATCAATCTTGAAATTACGCAA
>CAYUFZ010000441.1:0-2102 GCA_964444025.1 uncultured Emticicia sp. | reverse complement strand
AAAATAATTTCCTTATTACCGTCTTTTACCATCCGATTCAAAATAGCCATTTTTTCCTTGGAAACTTTATCATTTTTGCCCTTATAATATTTATCGGCATAACGATACAAATAATCATATCTCATCTGATCGACAACAATCCCCAAAACCAATTTAGGCTTTCCGGCTATTTTTGTCTGTTTCTTTTGTGCAAATACTCCAAGGAATATACCCATACACAAAATTAAAATTGAAGTTTTTTTCATCTTAAAATATCTTGATTGGTGTGTTGAACGAAAATCAAAATTAAGCAAAAAAAAATTCAACCCGACAAAGCTCAGAATAATTTATCGTAAAATTACACATTTATGCGTCTGTCACTCGATAAGGTTACGGTCGCTTATTTGTATTTTTCACAAAGCTTTGTATCTTTGTGGAAGTATGCAAAATTTTTTTACCGATTCGATTGAACTTCTGAAAGAGTTCAAAGAACTATTGAACAGTCCTCGAAGGATAGTCATTACAACCCATCAAAATCCAGATGCCGACGCATTGGGTTCGTCTTTGGCATTGTACCATTATTTAATCAAGAAAGGCCATCAAGTACAAATCATTACTCCGACCGATTATCCTGATTTTTTACGTTGGATGCCTTCCGAGAATTTGATTATCAACTTTGAAGGCGAGCATCAAAACAAGGCAAAAGTCTTGATAAATCAAGCAGAGATGATATTTTGTTTGGATTTTTCGGCATTAGGGCGGATAAAATCCATGACAGAATGGGTTCAGAATGCTCCTGCAGTAAAAGCATTGATTGACCACCACCAAGCTCCGGAAGATTTTGCCAAATTTATATTTTGGAACGAAAAATCCGCAGCTACTTGTGAATTGATATATCAGCTAATTGAAAAATTGGGCGATAAATCCCTCATAGATATCACCATTGGCGAATGTATTTATTCAGGCATTATTACCGATACAGGTTCATTTCGATTCGACAGCACCGGAGCGGAAGTACACCGAATCGCCGGGGAATTGATAACGCTTGGCATCAAGACCAACCCTATTCACCGTAAAATTTATGACAGCAATAGCTTGGAAAGGATGAGATTTTTAGGCTATGTTTTAAGTCAAAAATTGGTAGTTTTACCAGAGTATCATGTGGCATATATGGCATTATCGAAAGAAGAACTCGGGCAATTTAGTTCAAAAAATGGAGATACCGAAGGGATTGTCAATTATGGATTGTCGATTAAAGGGGTCGTGATGTCAGTGATATTTACAGAAAAAGACGACATGGTACGTATTTCTTTCAGGTCTATCGAAAACTTTGCAGTAAGTGAGTTGGCAAGAAAATACTTCAATGGTGGCGGGCATAAAAATGCTTCGGGGGGTCGTTCGGACGACACATTGGAAGCAACAGTAAGCAAGTTTTTATCCATTTTACCCGAATACCAAGACAGTTTAGAAGCAAATAATCATTAAGAATTTTCATAAATTAGCAATAAACAAAAGAAAGTATAATGACAAATTTTTTAAAAACAAACCTCTTATTGCTCGCATTAGCAGGCACAATTTTATCTTGTGGTCAATTCAAAGTATCACATGAAGCAGATGGCTCAAAATACCAAGTTCACGAAAGCGGAAAAGGTAAAAAAATCAACATGGGAGATTTAATCACCCTAAACCTCGTCATCAAAGCTTCTACCGACAGTGTCTATGAAGACACTTACAAAAGAAAACAACCCCTGACAATCCTTGCCCAAAAAGGCTTATACCAAGGAGCTTTTGAAACAGCATTGCTTCATTTGGCAGAAGGCGATAGTGCCACTATTTTTGTGAGTGCCGACTCATTGTTCAGCAATATTCAGCAGCCCCTTCCTCCAGGTATTACAAGAGGGACAGATGTTAAGTTTATTGTAAAAATCAACACTGTACTTAGTCGTGAGCAGCATCAAAAAGCACAAGAAGAAAAACGCAAAAATGAATCAAAATTAATTGATGATTATGTTGCAAAAAATATGGCAGGTGCAGTAAAAGGCCAAGGAGGTCTTTACTATAAAGTAATCAAAGCAGGTACGGGAGAAACCATCAAAGCAGGGCAAACAGCGACTGTAGAATAT
>CAYUFZ010000440.1:0-2107 GCA_964444025.1 uncultured Emticicia sp. | reverse complement strand
AACAATACATCTTCATCAATTATTCTTCACGACAATAATTATACAAGCTTTTATAATCAGCACGATAAGCCAATTCTATGGGTTATTACGGCTGCTCCTGCCTTTGAAATGATTGCTCAAAAGTTTTATTTTCCGATTTTGGGGGAGTTTAGCTATAAAGGTTTTTTTGACAAAAAAATGGCTGATGAGGAATATGAAAAATTAAAAAAACAAGGCTTAGATGTCCAAATGAATGAAGTTTCAGCATGGAGTACGTTGGGTTATTTGAATGACCCAATTCTGAGTTCAATGTTAAAAAAATCAGAAGGGAGCTTGGCTCGACTGATTATACATGAAATGACGCACGGCACCATTTTTGTCAAAAATAGCCTTGAATTTAATGAGAATTTAGCAGATTTTGTTGGTGAAATGGGAGCGAAGAACTATTTGGAAGCAAAATACGGAAAAAATTCTCCAATAGCTTTACAATTAGAAGAGGCACAAGTTTTGAACGAAAAATATTCGAATCATCTGATGCGAGGGGCAAGTAAATTAGATAGTTTATATCGGTCATTTAAGGCTTTTCCTTTGCGAGAGAAAAAAAGACTTAAATTTGCCTTGATTCAAGAAATAATGATTGCTTCAGATACTTTGTTTCACACCAAAAATAAATATAAAAAAGCAAAAATTCCCCAAAAACTCAACAATAACTTACCCAATAATGCGTATTTTATTGGATACATGACTTATCGAAGCAAGCAAAATGTATTTAAAGAAGAATTTTATTCTAAATTTAATGGGGATTTTAAAAAATATTTAGGTTATTTAAAGCAAAAATACCCCAATTCAATATCTTTAAGTTTTTAAGATGAAGTTATCTAATTTTTGTTTGATTGTATTATTTTTTGTATTTTCTTCTTTTTTCATCAAAGAAGATGAAAAAGTTACAAATGTCAGTTTTCATGCCGGAGAATTATTTGAATATAAAGTTAAATTTGGCTTTTTGACCGTTGGCGAAGCAATGGTTGAGGTAAGCCCTCGTATTTTCCATATCAATTCAAAGCCATGTTTCAAAATAAATATTCTTGGTCGAACAACAGGATTAACCGATATATTCCGAATAAGAAACGAATATCGGTCGTATTTAGATACCAATACGATAATTCCACACCGATTTTTAATGAGTCTTAGAGAAAATAATTATAAAAAAGACCAAGTTGTCACGTTTGAGCAGAATAAGAGGCTTATTGTTCGGGAGGAAGACAAAGAGTCAAAGCAGTTTAAAGCTCCTGATGAGATTTATGATGTCGTTTCTGCTTATTTTTTTCTAAGAACGCTTAATTTGGTTCTTTTAAATCGGGTGATGTTTTGTCTAAAAATGTCTTTTTTGATGATGAAATTTATAATTTAAAAGTCAAATATTCTGGAAAGGGGAGAGTGAAAACGAAATTTGGCAAAATTGATGTATTGAAGCTTAACCCTATTTTACCACCAAATAAAATGTTTGATGGAGAAGATGCCATTCGAATTTGGGTTTCTGATGACCAGAATCATGTTCCGGTTTTGATTGAAGTCGATTTCAAAATAGGTTCGGTAAGCATGGAATTAAAATCATTTCAAAATAATAGACATAAATTTGATTGGTATTAATAATATAAAAATAGATATAAGATGTTTGCAAATGTAGAGCATATTGGAATTGCCGTGAAAGATATTTTAGCGTCCAATGAATTATTTTCTAAGCTATTGAATACCGTTCCATATAAAATGGAAGAAGTTGAAAGTGAGGGAGTGAAGACCTCTTTTTTTAAGGTGAATCAGACAAAAATAGAGTTATTGGAAGCCACTACTTCGGAAAGTGCTATTGCCAAATTTATCGAAAAAAAAGGAGAAGGCATTCATCATTTGGCTTTTGAAGTTGAAAATATTGAAGCTGAAATGTTACGATTGGAAGGTGAAGGATTTGTGCTTTTAAATAAAGCACCCAAAAAAGGGGCAGATAATAAGTTGGTATGTTTTTTACATCCTAAAGGAACGGGTGGTGTATTGATAGAGCTTTGCCAGGAAATGAAATAGGCTTCCCTTGGAAATTACCTTTTATAACTTTTCAATAGAAAAAACCACTTCA
>CAYUFZ010000439.1:0-2118 GCA_964444025.1 uncultured Emticicia sp. | reverse complement strand
TTTGATTTTCTTACCTCAACCGCAACCAAAACAAGAGGCTTGCATAACTATATTATAGAAAATGGCGGAGAAAATCACCCAAATGCAAAAGTAAAATTCAAATGCGGAGATATTGTAACGACCACCATTCAATGCCACAACGGAGAAAATATCGTCATCATTCACGATACCAGTAGCCCAAGACCCTACTCGCTTGGGTTTAGAGCCCAAGGTACCAAAGGTATTTGGATGAATGACGGAAATCAGATTTATCTCGAAGGTATTTCCAAAAAAAATGATACATGGGAGCCATTCGCAGCGTATCAAACAGAGCATGACCACCCACTTTGGAAAAAATTTGAAACAGATGCTGCCAATGCCGGACACGGAGGAATGGATTTTTTTGTACTTCGGGCATTTATCGAAGCCGTAAAAAATAAAGTTGCCCCACCAATTGATGTTTATGATGCCGCAGCTTGGAGTGCCATCAGCCCACTTTCTGAACTTTCAATTGCCCGAGGAAGCTCCCCAGTTGAAATTCCTGATTTCACCAGAGGAAAGTGGAAGACCAATCAAAGAATATTTGGACTAAATGACAATTATTAACATAAACCCTAAATTTTATTTAAAATGCAAGAAAATAACAAAAATTACACTGGCCCACTCATTATTATAGGATTATTATTCTTTGTTTTCGGATTTGTTACGTGGGTAAATGGAACATTGATAACATTTTTCAAGAAAGCTTTCAATTTAAGTGATACCAATTCTTATCTCGTCACTTTCGCTTTTTTTATTTCATATACAGTCATGGCAATTCCTTCCTCTTTGGTCTTAAAAAAAGTAGGCTTTAAGAAGGGTATGTCTGTCGGATTAGGCATTATGGCAATTGGAACAGCTATTTTTATTCCAGCAGCCCAAACCGAATCTTATCCACTTTTTCTTGTTGGACTTTTCACCATTGGTATAGGTCTGACATTACTCCAAACAGCCTCTAATCCTTATGCGACCATTTTAGGACCAAGAGAAAGTGCTGCTAAAAGAATCAGTATTCTAGGAATCGCCAATAAAACAGCTGGTATTATTAGTCAAAAAACATTTGGAGGGATTTTATTGGCAGGTTCAGTAACTGGGGCAATGATTAGTCCGAAAGAAGAACTTCAAAAAGTTGTCACCCCCTACTTAATTTTAACAGGAGTTTTGATTCTTTTGGCCATTTTGGTATCCCTAACAAAAGGCTTGCCTGAAGTAAGCGAAGAACAAGACGGAGAAAAAGAATCTACAACAGTGGCAAAATCAAGTGTTTTCCAATTTCCAAATTTGGTATTGGGACTCATTGCTTTGTTTTGTTATGTAGGAGCAGAGGTCATTGCCGGAGATACCATTATCAGTTATGGTATAAAATTAGGATTTGATGAAGCAGACGCTAGAAATTTTGGAACTTATACACTTTGGTTGATGATGTTTGGCTATATATTAGGAATTTTACTGATTCCAAAATTTGTTTCTCAACAAACTTGGCTAAAACTTTCCTCGATTTTAGGGATAATAGTAACAATTCTTGCTATATTTACGACTGGATTTAATTCTGTGATTTGCATTGCAATACTTGGCTTGGCGAATGCCATTATGTGGCCAGCGATTTGGCCATTAGCCATCGATGGTTTGGGTAGCTATACAAAAATTGGTTCTGCTTGGCTGATTATGATGATTGCTGGCGGAGCTATTTTACCGTTGGTTTATGGAAGCATGTCTGATTTACTCAAAAACGCTCAATTAGCTTATGGCATCCTTATTCCATTATATTCGTTTATCTTGTATTTTGCAATGTATGGATACAAAAAGAAAAAATGGTAATTCATAAATTAATAAAAAATTGCAAAACTCATATATTCTATCTGCCGTCCGAACGCCAATAGGTAGCTTTGGCGGTGTTCTTTCAGGTATTTCAGCTCCCGATTTGGGAGCTGCTGCTATTGCAGAGGCTGTCAAACGGGCAAATATTTCCCCTGATGAAGTGGATGAGATTTTCTTTGGGAATGTTTGCCAAGCAAATGTTGGACAAGCTCCTGCACGCCAAGCATCAGTAAAAGCTGGATTATCCAAACATACCAATGCAACGACTGTCAATAAAGTTTG
>CAYUFZ010000438.1:1420-2125 GCA_964444025.1 uncultured Emticicia sp. | reverse complement strand
ACACTTTCTTTAACAATGGCAGGATTTTGAGGAGTACCTTTTTCTAAAACACCGAAAATTGCCGGAATTTGAGCTATTTCTTTCTGAAGAACGGTTGTAATTTCCGAACGTTCTGTCATGATATCATACAGCAAAACATTATTTTGTTTAGCCGCTTCAAATGCTTTTTTGAGGTCTTCGTAGCCTTTAGAATCGATACACATGGGTTTGTCTGCCAAAATATTGATGCCCGCCTCGGCTGACTTTAAGATATATTCGGTCTTTTTCTTATTATTTCCTGCAATCACCAATACATTTCCATTTTTTTCGGCAAGCATTTTTTCCAAATAATCATTGCCCAAATACACTTTTTCTTGCCATTTCGTAGGGTTAACAGCACGAGTATTGTAGCTTTCGATGCGTTTGAGATGGTCTTGCACATCCTGCCCCTCTGGAGCATAGACATACACCATTGGCTCCACGTTCGCATAAGATTTATTCTGCACCAAAGCCGCATGAAAATGGCCAGGGTCAAGGGTGATAAATTGTATGTTTTTTTGAGCAAAAACGCCCGAAGAAAGTAAAGAAAAATAAGTTAAAAGTGTTGAATGTTTCAGCATCATGATAATCGTTTTTGAAGTCACTAATTTATAAAAATAATTCTATTATAAATCTTTAAACTACAATTTAGATAAAAATTATACCATAATATGGTGGTTTTTCATC
>CAYUFZ010000438.1:0-1410 GCA_964444025.1 uncultured Emticicia sp. | reverse complement strand
TAGGATTTTTATTATTACAGGTGATGTCTTACGGGCAAATAATCACTAAAATGCCTGAAATCGACGACCAAAGCAGTTACGAAGTAAACATTAGCCGTGTAGAGGTGACGGCTGAAAATACAATAGTTTATTTTGTCTATGAAATGGCACGTCCTTCCAATAATGCCTATCAATTTCGCTATCCCAATCAATTAAATATGGGGCAATCTACGATTTCGTTCAATCCTAAAAGTTATTTGAACGGCAATGGAAAAAAATACAACTACCTGAAATCAGTAGGGATTCCTGAAACTCCCGAAGAGTTGAATGTAAAACCCGGAGAAAAGTATAGATTTAGTGTTTATTTTGAAAAATTAGAACCAGGCATTGAATTATTTAACCTTATTGAAGGCAAAAATAATCCCAACGACAAGTACCAATATTGGAATTTCTACGGAGTTAAAATAAAAAATCCATCGAATCCACAAGAAATGGCTCTTGATAAAATTATTCTCCTAAAAGGAAAACTCTTGGATGCAGCCACAGAAAAACCCATTCAAGGAACAATAAAATACTTTTGGGATAATGACACACAAAAAAGCGATTCGACTCAAACAAACTCGAATGGCGAATACAGCTTCAAGATAAAACCAGAAGCATATACTTTTCAAGCATCCGCCAAAGGCTATGAAAGTAGCAAAGAAAGCATTGATTTGACCCAATCGAATCTGAAAAAAGATTTTAATCAATACATTTATCTTTCACCAATCAAAAAAGAATCTGTTCGAGACAATTTACCAGTCAAACTTGAAGAAAATAAATTCAGATTAGACAAAGTATATTTTGACCTCGGAAAGGCAAATGTCTTAGAAGAATCTCACGAGCAACTGAATCTTTTGGCAGATACCTTAAAGAGAAATAACAAAATAAAAATACTTATAGAGGGGCATACCGATAATATTGGAGATTCAAAAGAAAATAAAAGATTATCGTACGAACGAGCCTATAATGTGAGAGAATATTTGATAAACAAAGGCATTGAAGGCAAAAGAATTCAGATAAAAGGCTGGGGGGATGAAAAGCCAATCAGCGAAAATAACTCAGAAGAAGGACGAAAATCGAATAGACGAGTAGAGTTTATGATTATAGAAAAGTGAAATTTCACCCCTGAAATCTACTTGTCAAAAACGTTTATTTTTTACCCAAAAAGTTATTTTCTTTGAAATATTGAAAAGTTGTTCGATTTTTGGTCTGATTTATTAACTATGCCAATTTATTGAACAATGCAAAGCCCATTGAATGATCTTAGAAAAGATCTTTTGAATTTGAATCTAAGCAATAATCTCATAAAACTAAAAGAGTTTAAGTCAAAAGGAGTTGTCCTGCTCCCCTAAGCCGCCACCACTTTAAAGTAGAGGTTTTGGTTTTTGT
>CAYUFZ010000437.1:0-2125 GCA_964444025.1 uncultured Emticicia sp. | reverse complement strand
AATAATCAATGGTTTTGGCTTTTCATTCCCAAAATCTCCTGCCAAGGTCGGAAAACTTAACATCGATAAAATACCAAATCCAACTATCACTTTATTTAATCCTTTGTTCATTTTGATTGATTATTTAATGATTCAACTGACACAAATATATCATAAAAAGTCATTATTTTTCTTGCTTTATAAATATCTTTTAATAACTTTGTAATACAAAGTACTTTTATTTTGCACAAATAACCAATCTGAACATGAAAAACGAAGAAGCAACAGACATAGGTTCTCGCATCAAGCTAAACCTCGATAACCCAGCTGCATTGGAAATAATTTACAGAGAAAATAAATCTGAATTCAAAAATGCGTTTAGACAAATTTTTCCTGAAATTCAAGAAAAAGCTATTGCACAATTTTGGCATGAACGTCTGAGCTATTCTCAAGACGACATTCAATGGGGAAGTAAAAAAGACTTGTTAGGTTTATTAATTTTATCTTTTATCAGCGGTTTACTAAGCAAATTACCAGATATTTTTTCGATTGACAAGCAGATATATTTCAGTAAAAACATCGGATTTATTGTATTTCCAACATTGATGCTGTACTTCTTCATCAAACAGAAATTAGATTACAAAAAAATACTTATTCCTCTAATATTTGTCTTGGGAAGTTCAATTTATATCAATTTACTACCCAACACCCAGAGCGATAGCCATCAATTAGCGATGCTCCATTTGCCAATATTTTTATGGACAATTTTGGGATTTATTTTCATTGGTGCAAACTTTCAATCCCAGTCAAAAAATATCAATTATTTAAGATTCAACGGAGATTTGGTTGTGATGGGAGCATTGATTGGGCTTTCGGGAGGGCTTTTTTCAGGATTAACAATCGGATTATTTAGCCTGATAGGCATCGACATCAGCAAGTTCTATGGTGATTATATCTTGGTATGGGCATTACCCGCTGTTCCGCTAGTGGCAAGCTATTTGGTACAAACAAATCCGCAAATTGTGAATAAAATTTCGCCAACCATTGCACGAATATTCACCCCTTTAGTGTTTGTAACGGTGTTTATTTTTCTAATTACAATGGTGGTTACGGGCAAAAAACTTTATCAAGATAGAGATTTTTTACTGTTATTCAACGCCCTACAAATTGGTGTAATGGCAATTATACTATTTTCTCTATCAGAAATTACGAAAAACAAATCAGAGAAGTTTCATATTTGGATATTGTTTGGACTATCGATTCTAACAGTTATCTCCAATTTATTTGCCTTAAATGCCATCGGAATTCGTTTGTTTCAATTTGGAATAACCCCTAATCGCTTGGCAGTTTTGGGAGCTAATCTACTAATTTTCAGCAACTTATCAATGGTTTCGTTTAATTTGTTTAAAAATATAAAGTATCAAGAATCACTCGTAAATGTTGAGAAAGTCATTGGACTCATCATTCCTATGGTAGCCATTTGGTCGGGTATCGTAGCCTTTATATTCCCTCTAATTTTTTCTTCAAAATAATTGAATCAAGTACAATATCATTAAAATTCAATGATATTGTACTTGCAAAGCAAACAAAAATACAATCTTCTATTTGGATTTTGGCAGTAAATTCGTTTAATTAGAGAACTATTCAATCTCTTAGACCTTAAATTATGCCAAAACTCAATGTACTATTAAACAAATCAAACACGTACGATGCCATTGTAATCGGCTCTGGTATGTCTGGCGGTTGGGCTGCCAAAGAATTATGCGAAAAAGGACTTAAAACACTAGTCCTAGAAAAGGGCAGAATGGTAAACCATGTTGACGACTATCCAACGATGATGCAGGACACATGGGAATTTGAATGGAGAGGGGCATTGAGTCCCGAAGATCAAGAAAAGCATCACATACAAATTCGCAGCGGTTTTGTTGGAGATTCGACCAAGCATTTCTTCACAAATGATTTGGAAAACCCCTATCAAGAGAAACAAAGATTTGATTGGATTCGAGGAAATCATGTCGGCGGAAGGAGCATTACTTGGGGTAAACATGTCTATCGCTGGTCTGATTATGATTTTGAAGCCAATGCTCGAGAAGGAATTGGCATAGATTGGCCTATTCGCTACAAAGATATTGCTCCGTGGTACAGC
>CAYUFZ010000436.1:0-2127 GCA_964444025.1 uncultured Emticicia sp. | reverse complement strand
GTGTTTGTCATTTGATGGGTATTGTTGACGAAGTAAAAATATAATAATGATAAAAAATGTAAGAAAAACATCTTTTTGGAACGATGTCCATGGTTTTAGCTTTAAAAAATCTCCAAAACAGCCACAATCGGTTACTTTATTAAAATAAGCAGAATAAAAAGTCAAGAAAGTAAAAAATAATATTATCCCCAAGAGGAAATACGAGGTTACTTTCATCCGATATGAAAGCAAAGTTGCAACACCTAAAATCACCTCCAAGGCACAAAATACCAAAGACAAAAACAAAGAATGATGGGCTAAAAACATAAAAAAATCTTGAAATACTGGCAAATCTTGCGAAAATACCTCAAAATACTCTTCAAGCTTTATACCGGTTCCTACCGGGTCAACTACTTTTACGAATCCCGAGAAGACAAAAATCACCCCTACAAGAATTCTGGAAATATTAGCAACTATCTTCATAATCATTTTTTTGTTAGAAAATATAAAAAATTTATTGACTAATCTGAGCTTGACCAAGCTTAATCAAACAAAAAACAGAATAATTAATAATATCTTGATAGCCCGATTGGACACCTTCCGATACCAAAGTTTTCCCTTCATTGTCCTCTATCTGCTTGATTCTGAGCAACTTCATCAAAATAATATCTGTCATTGAGCTTACACGCATCTCCCTCCATGCCTCGCCATAATCATGATTTTTATCAAACAAAAGCTTCATCACCTCCTCTACTTGTTGTTCGTACAATGTCTTCAGGGTATCAAAAGGAATATCGGTCAAGGTATTATCGATTAATTCGATTTGAATCAATGCCATAATACAATAATTAATGATTCCGATAAATTCAGAAATTTCATTTTCTTCTACTTTACTAAAACCATTTTCTTGGAGTGTCCTGATTCTTTGAGCCTTGATAAAGATTTGGTCTGTAATACTCGGAAGCCTTAAAATTCTCCAAGACGTTCCATAATCTTTATTTTTTTTCTCGAATAAATTTTGACAAATATCGATGATATGCTTATACTCAATTGCGGTTTGATTCATACCTAAAGTCCCCACGAGATAGTGCTTGAAATTGAGATTGTTTTTTGTATCTTGCAAAAATATAAAACTTCACAGCGATAAACAAATGACTTTTATTAGCTATCCTATAAATTTTCGGCAGGGAGAAAAAAAATTACTCGATTTAAGCGACCCTATCGTCATGGGCATTCTAAATATTACCCCTGATTCATTTTATTCTGAAAGCAGATTTTCGAATAATTCTCAAAAAATCATTGATAAAATAGGCGAAATGCTTAGAAATGGGGCAAGTATCATAGATATTGGGGGCTATTCTACCAGACCTCATGCTACGGAGGTGGCTCTCTCTGAAGAATTGGAACGCCTCTTGCCCGTGATTGAGCTTATTCAAAAAAAAATTCCGAATACTCTTCTTTCCATTGATACTTTTCGTTCGGAAGTCGCTCGAAAATGTATTGAGGCAGGAGCTTGTTTCGTGAATGATATCAGTGGGGGAAATTTAGATGAACAAATGTTTCAAACCATCGCCGAACTTCAAGTGCCGTATGTTTTGATGCATAGCAGAGGAACGCCACAAACAATGAGTTCGTTGAATCAATACCAAAATTTGATTATTGAAATCATACAAGAGCTTCAAGCAAAAGTCAATACCCTACGACAATTGGGTGTACAAGATATTCTGATAGACCCAGGATTTGGTTTTGCAAAAAATTTGGAACAAAACTACAAACTCATGCAACAATTGGAAATGTTTGATTGTTTGAAGTTGCCAATATTGGTAGGCATTTCAAGAAAATCAATGATATGGAAAGCCTTAGGTACAGACGCTTCCAAAGCCCTAAACGGCACAAGTGTTTTGAACATGGTCGCTTTGCAAAAAGGAGCAAAAATCTTGAGAGTTCACGATGTAAAAGAAGCATCAGAAACCATCAAGATATTCAAATTACTTCATGCGAATCCTTAAGAAACTGATTGATTTTATCAGATAAAATCTCAAATTCAAACTTGTCATTAAACTTACTGCTAAGTTTTTCTACAGCTTTCCATACAGCACTTATCTCTTTAATGTTTACTACTTCACCATCAAGAATTTCATTTACTAG
>CAYUFZ010000435.1:0-2139 GCA_964444025.1 uncultured Emticicia sp. | reverse complement strand
TGAAAAAAGGTAACTAAAAACACAATCTAAAAAACACTAATTTTGGCCAATGTTCGATGCCACATTTAGTGCCGTAAATTCATATCTCTTTAGGCGGACGGACAATTTGAGGCCGGCAGAAAGGGGGCAATTTGTCTGATTATTCCAACTTTACAACCTAATTCAAGAGAAGGTAATTATTATTAAATACTAATGGCAACACTTTTTAAAGAGGTAAACTATAATCTCACAACATTAATTCAGCAAATTGACCTAGGAATAATTGGTTTACCTGACATTCAGCGGCCTTTTGTTTGGAAAGACACTCAGGTTAGAGACCTTTTTGACAGTATGTATAAAGGATATCCGGTTGGGTATTTTTTATTTTGGGCAAACGCAAATATTGAGGGCACTAAAGGCATTGGTACTGCATCAAAGCAAAAGCACCCTACACTATTAATTGTGGATGGACAGCAGCGCCTTACATCTCTTTATGCAGTGGTTAAGGGCCAAGAAGTAATTCGGGAAAATTATGAAAAAGCAACCATTGTTATTGCTTTTAATCCCTTAGAAGAGAAATTTGAAATCCCAGATGCGTCAATAAAAAATAATCCAAGATTTTTCCAGAACATTTCAGAATTATGGAAAGCAGATGCCGATTTATTTGAAATAACTGATCAATTCATTGATCGTCTAAAACAGTCAGGTGAATTATCAGCCGAGGAAATAAAAAAAATCAGGAAGGCGTTCAATAATCTAACTAATCTTGAGGGCTATCCCTTTTCCGCGTTAGAGCTTTCAGCAGAAATTAATGAAGAGCAAGTTGCCGATGTATTTGTGCGAATTAACTCTCAAGGAAAAAAATTGAACCAAGCCGATTTTATTTTGACATTAATGTCAGTTTTTTGGGAAGATGGAAGAAAGGAATTAGAGGCGTTTTGTCGCCTGTGCAGAACACCCAGCAAAGAAAGCGCCTCCCCCTTTAATTATCTAATAGATCCCAACCCAGATCAAATGCTGAGAGTTTCTGTTGGATTAGCGTTTAGGAGGGCTCGCCTCCAATATGTATACAGCATTTTACGCGGTAAGGACTTGGATTCAGGTGATTTTAGCATTGAAAGGAGAGAAAAACAATTTCAAAACCTCCAAATTGCACAATCAAAGGTCTTAAACATAGTTAATTGGCATGAATTCATTAAATCAATTAAACAAGCCGGTTTTGCAAGACATGACTACATTAGCTCTGATAATAATTTGCTATATGCTTATATCTTCTTCTTGATTGGACGAGAAGATATTAATATGGACTTGTATGAATTAAAAAAACTGATTTCCAAGTGGTTTTTTATGTGTTCAATTACGGGTAGATACACTGGCTCTCCCGAAACCGCGATGGAAAGTGATTTAGCGCGACTTCGAGGAATTGAATCACCGGAGCAGTTTAAGAATGTATTGGATGAAATCATTGAAGGTCAATTGACAAATGATTTTTGGTCCATTACATTACCAATGTATTTATCCACCTCGTCCTCAACATCACCATCGCTTTATGCATATTATGCTGCTCAATACATTCATGGTGCATATGGTCTATTTAGCAAGTTGAAAATTTCGGATTTACTCCAAGAGGGCCTTAGAAGCAAAAAATCCGCTTTAGAAAGACATCATTTGTTTCCAAAAGCATGGCTTGAACGAAACGGAGTCATTGACCAGACTCAGCGGAATCAAATCGCGAATTATGCCTTAGTTGAATGGAATGACAATATCAACATATCTGACAAAGTGCCGTCTCAATATCTTCCAAATTACTTAACTCGCCTGACAAATGACGAAAAAGTCAAAATGTATTATTGGCATGCTCTGTCAGTAAATTGGGAACATATGGATTATTCTGATTTCCTAGTTGACAGACGAAAAAGGATTGCGCAAGTAATTAAAGATGCATACGAGATAATTCGGAATTAGATATAAAATACATCGCATACTTTTTAGTTTTTATTTTGTCAAACTTTACCCAAGCCAAAAGCCATATCAATTATTTACCAAGAGCAAATAACAGCCTATTTTTATCGTCACCTGTAATTTCGAAATATGAAATTCAAGGTATAGACAATGGCTGGTATGTAGCTAATGTCAAGTACTTTAATTTAAGCAGTGGCA
>CAYUFZ010000434.1:0-2146 GCA_964444025.1 uncultured Emticicia sp. | reverse complement strand
AAATAAACTGGGATTGTTGAGTATCATGGTCGTATTGATAGAGTAGGGCTAAATGTTTTTTCAGAATGATGAAAAAAGCCGATTTTATATAAAAATCGGCTTTCAGTGGCTCAGAGTGTTTTCATGTCGATGACAAATCTGTATTTTACATCAGAGCGTAGAATCCTATCATAAGCCTCGTTGATTTCGTGCATTGAAATTAATTCTATATCCGAAAGAATGCCGTGTGCGGCACAATAATCCAACATTTCTTGGGTTTCTTGTATTCCTCCAATCATCGACCCAACGATACTCCGACGCTTGGAAATTAGTTTGGCAGCGGCTACTCGATGGTCGTCAGACGGAATGCCTACCAACAACATTTTCCCTTCCACTTTCAACAAATTGATGAAGGCATTCAAATCATGATTGGCAGAAACTGTATTTAATATGAAATCAAATTGCCCTTGCAAGGCTCGCATCTGTTCTTTGTCAGTAATAAGTGCAAAATGGCTTGCCCCTAATCGTTTGGCATCTGCTTCTTTGCTCGGAGATGTACTTAGCATGGTAACTTCCGCTCCAAATGAAGCCGCAAATTTAACAGCCATGTGTCCCAATCCTCCTAATCCCAAAACAGCAACTTTGTGTCCTTTGCCAACTCCTGCATATCTTAGGGGAGAGTAGGTAGTAATGCCAGCACAAAGCAGTGGAGCAACGGCTGCCAAATTCTCCGTGAATGGAATATGGAGGGCATATTTTTCATCGACTACATAACTAGAAGAATATCCACCGAATGTTCTAATGCCAGAGCCATCTCTGTAATAATCGTTGTATGTTCCCACCATTTCTTCATCGCAGTACTGTTCCATACCGCTTTGGCACGAGCTACATTTTCGGCATGAGTCCACAAAAACGCCAATCCCTACGGTATCTCCCACTTTGAATTTGCTGACTTTCGAGCCAATTTGTACCACTTTTCCCACTATTTCGTGTCCAGGTACTATCGGATAGACAGATGGACCCCATTCGCTACGTGCCATGTGTATGTCAGAATGGCACACCCCACAATACAAAATATCAACTTTTAAGTCTTCTTCTCCCACCTCTCTTCTTTCAAAGTTTATCGCTTCAAGAGGAGTTGATTGACTAGTAGCTCCGAATCCGTTTACTTGTATCATAATTTTAATAGTTAGTTTGAATGTTATTTAATAAACCAATGGCTGAACTGAAGGTTTTCGGATTTTACCGAAATAATATATTTTCCCGCAGGAAAAGAGCTAATATCAGCTGTTATTTTATTGGTTTGACTATTATTTTCCCATATTTTTTTTCCATCAATCGTAAAGATACCAAATTCAAAATTTGTCCCAGCATTTTCTTTCAATACCCAAATTTTCAATAAATTATCTTCCACAGGATTGGGGAAAATCGCTACTTCTTTGCCCGATTTTTTCAGTTCATCCAATAAAACCATGATTTCTGCCAGCTGATATGCCTTGTCGAAATTCGGAATCCCATAACCTATTCTATTATTGGGGGTATCAGAAAGGCTTGCTGACCGTATCAAAATATCTCGTATTTGCATATTAGATAATTGACGAAAACCTTGCCAAAAACTTGCTACAAAACCCGCCATTAAGGGTGAGGAAAATGAGGTGCCATTGCTTGTCGTAATGGTATTGTTTGGATTACCCACGACGGTTGCTTGTCCTTGTGCCGCTAGTTCAGGCTTGATTCGTCCATCAGCTGATGGACCAAAAGAGCTGAAATAGGCTACATTTCCTTGTCCATTGACTGCCCCAACCGCAATTATCGAGTCTGCATCTGCCGGAGACCCCACATATTTCCAGCTACTATTTCCATCATTTCCTGCCGAGGCAACCACCAAAATACCCACTTGAGCAGCCCAATCTGCTGCACGAGTAGCCAAGGCTTTGTCGCCATTCATGTCTCTGTAGGTATAATCCTGCGAAGCTATGTCAAATTCGGTATATCCCAAGGATGAATTAATGACATCTACTCCTACACTATCTGCCAACTCTGCCCCAAACAACCAATTGGCTTCTTCTCTTCGTGTTTCGCTGTTTACATCTTCTGTCGTGAGCAATACATAAGAGGCTTTATAGGCTGTTCCGACGATTTTATCTTGCTCAAACGCTGCCATACA
>CAYUFZ010000433.1:1778-2148 GCA_964444025.1 uncultured Emticicia sp. | reverse complement strand
CCCAAGGCAATCCTGCCATCACATCACAAGCATCAGCTCCACCAACACCAATAGCAACCATACCCAAACCACCTGCGTTTGGTGTGTGAGAGTCTGTACCAATCATCATTCCACCCGGGAAAGCATAATTTTCAATTACTACTTGGTGAATGATACCAGCACCGGCTTTCCAGAAACCAATTCCATATTTATTCGATACAGAAGCCAAGAAATCATAAACCTCTTTATTTTTATCGGTAGCAATCTTCAAATCTTCACTCGCACCAACTTTGGCTTGAATCAAGTGGTCGCAGTGAACAGTAGAAGGAACAGCCACCTGAGGACGACCCGCAGACATAAATTGAAGCAAAGCCATTTGAGCAGTTGCATC
>CAYUFZ010000433.1:0-1768 GCA_964444025.1 uncultured Emticicia sp. | reverse complement strand
AGCAAAATCAACATAATCAACTCCCCTTGCATAGGCTTTTGTTGATGCACCTTCACATAAGTGAGAGTAAAGAATTTTTTCGGCCAAAGTTAAAGGACGACCTACTGACTGACGTGCAGCAGCAACCCTCTCCGGCATTCGAGCATATACGCTCTTAATCATATCTAAGTCAAAGACTGCCATTTTTTAAAAATTTAGAATGTACTAATACCTGATTCTTGATGGATACTTAATATCGTTTGCAACAAAATTACAAAACTAAGATTAATTTCACGCATGAATTTCTGCAAAAATAGAATAGAAGTAAAGCAAATACAATATATTGCAAGTATTATCTTAGAAAATAATCAAAAAAATACCAAAAACTTGAATTATTAAATAAAAATATAGCAAAGATGCTTTCTTTTTTTTCAAAACAAAGCCCATTTTTAGCACAAATGCTCCCTCAACCCGAGGCTATATTGAACAAAGCCCAAAGAGCTTCTCGGAAATTTCCTGCAAATTAATTTAAGGCTATGTATAGATTTGAAAAAACATATTCTTTAACTTTACCAAAAGATTTGGCGGCTTACTTAATTTAATTCCTATCACAGATGAAATTTTCCCATTTACACAATCATACTCAATTTTCGTTGCTTGACGGGGCATCAGACATCAAAAAATTATTCAAAAAAGCCCAAGCAGACAATATGCCTGCCATGGCAATCACCGACCATGGGAATATGTTTGGGGTTTTTGAGTTTGTCTCTCAGGCATCAAAATTTGGAGTTAAGCCCATTGTTGGTTGCGAGTTTTATGTGGTAGAAGATCATCACCGCAAACAATTCACCAAAGAACAAAAAGACAAAAGATACCATCAATTGCTACTTGCCAAGAGCCCTCAAGGCTATAAAAACTTAGTAAAATTATGCTCGTTGGGCTATATAGATGGTTTGTATGGCAAATATCCCCGCATTACCAAAGCATTGATTGAACAATACAAAGAAGGGCTGATTGCCACGACGTGCTGCATCGGGGCATTGGTTCCTCAGACCATCCTGAAAAAGGGGGAAGAAGAAGCCGAAAAAGAGTTTGAGTGGTGGTTGGAAAGATTTGGCGAAGATTATTATATTGAATTACAACGACATGATATTCCCGAACAAATCAGAGCAAACGACGTTTTGGTAAAATTTGCAAAAAAATATGGCGTAAAAATTATTGCCTCCAATGACAGCCATTATGTGGACCAACAAGATTGGGTGGCACATGATATCCTTTTGTGTGTCAATACGGGAGAAAAACTCTCTACCCCAACTAACAAAGAATTTAACGACGACGAAGCAGGCTCAAAAAATACAAGATTTGCCTTTTATAACGACCAATTTTATTTTAAAAATACCCAAGAAATGTCGCAATTATTCAGCGACATACCTCAAGCGATTGACAATACCAACGAAATCGTGGACAAAGTAGAAACGCTGAAGTTGAAAAGGGACATCATGTTGCCTAATTTCCCAATTCCTTCGGAATTTAAAATTCACGAAGACGACACCTTAAATCAGTGGGAATATTTAAAACATTTAACTTACGAAGGAGCAAGAAAAAGATATAGCGAAATTGGCGTTGAGGTTCAGGAAAGATTAGATTTTGAATTATTTACAATCAAATCGATGGGATTTGCTGGATATTTCTTAATCGTATCAGATTTTATCAAAGCAGGACGAGACATGGGCGTAATGATTGGGCCGGGAAGAGGTTCGGCTGCTGGCTCGGCAGTGGCGTACTGCAT
>CAYUFZ010000432.1:1347-2149 GCA_964444025.1 uncultured Emticicia sp. | reverse complement strand
C
The DNA here is from genome assembly GCA_964444025.1 of uncultured Emticicia sp. Classification (GTDB taxonomy): domain Bacteria; phylum Bacteroidota; class Bacteroidia; order Cytophagales; family Spirosomataceae; genus Emticicia. The sequence goes on along the minus strand of CAYUFZ010000432.1, from coordinate 2,148 downwards.
TCGGAAGTTTCGGCACCTGCTGCAAACAAATGTCCCATGGCAATTTTTAAGAAATTTGGATATTTTTCTTCACAAATCTCTGCTAATTTTTCATAATGGTTTCTAATACCTGTTCGGATATTCTCAATGCGGTCTTCGGAAGTTTCATCTTCTACCGCTTTTCTGATGTCCGAATCTCTCAAATAAGGAACTGCCGCAATGACGATATTATCATAAACCAATAATTCCTCTTCCAGCGAGTTTCTTGCCCCTCCAATGACTTTGATGGACAATAAATCCAATAATTCTTTCGGAGCGTCAAGCATTTGAGCAGAATCATGATTTCCACCAGTAATGATAATTTTACATTTATTGACCAATTGGCTCAGAAACCAATAATACAAAGTTCGGGCTTCGGTCGGAGGATTTGCCAAATCAAAAATATCTCCCGAAACCAATAAAATATCGATTTTTTCTTGTTCAATATGAGCAATCAACCATTTTAAAAAGAGTTCTTGTTCTTCTTGCAAATCCTGTTTGTACAGCTTTTTCCCTAAATGCCAATCGGCAGTATGCAATATCTTCATTTTCAAATATTTGTTGTTTTTTTAGTTGAGTAAATTGTAAATGAAATTATTAAAATAGATTTGTTTTTTTTAATAAATATGCCAAAAATCATTTAAAAAACCATGAAAAGCTCATATTTTCATCAATAAACCAAATACCGACTATTTTCCGCCACTTACCGAATCGTGACGATTTCCTTAGTTTTTTGTTCAAAAAGCTTTTTACTTTGTATCACTGAAAGAGAGAATATTCAGT
>CAYUFZ010000432.1:0-1337 GCA_964444025.1 uncultured Emticicia sp. | reverse complement strand
CCACAATGGGGTACTTGTATTAGATAGATATTTCAAGCTTAATACACCCATATACGAGGATTTAAATGACTGACATAAAACATTAAAAAATTTGTTTTCCTAATACCATCAATATCCATGAAAACGACGATTGTAACTTTGCTATTTTTGATGAATGTTTTGTTTTATTCGTCATTGTGTTTGGCAAATCAAGCCGTGCCTATTCAACAGCTGGAAATTACTTTTCGTTCTGTTGGGAACTATCAAGCTATTCCTTGGGGAATAGTCGAAAAAAGTCTGGCAGCAGTAGGCAAACATGATGAAGTGATACAATTAAACATAAAATTCGAATTTGACCAAGATACAATCGCAAATTTTTCAAACATTTCGACTTTTTCTATTGAATTGAAAGATAAAAAAAGTAAGATTTTGAAAGGAGCAAAAAAAGCAACAAAACAAAAGTTTATGGATTTCTAAACTTTTTATACTCATGAAACTAATAAAAATTACTGTGTTTTCCTTATAACGATTAAACAAGCAAATTTATCAGAAAGCCTTCGAGAAAATCTTGAAGGCTTTTTTTTGCGAAAATATAAAAAAATTATAACAATATTAAAATCAAATATAATTTTCTTTAGAAATTTCGCAAAAAATCGTTTAATTTTAATTTTATACCTACTAAAAGATGCCTATTTTAGCATAAATACCTTAATTTTGCACAAAATTAAATGCAAACCTATATTCAATATGTCTTCTTTAGAATCTTCAATCATTCGTGACAGTCAGATTTTTGACCTAATTGCGAAAGAGAACAATCGCCAATTACATGGCATCGAATTAATTGCCTCTGAAAATTTCGTTTCTCCACAGGTGATGGAAGCAGCCGGCAGCGTACTGACGAACAAATATGCAGAGGGTCTGCCCGGAAAACGTTATTACGGCGGTTGTGAAGTGGTTGATCAAGTTGAACAAATTGCTATTGACCGTTTAAAGAAACTTTTTAATTTAAGTTGGGCAAATGTTCAGCCTCATTCTGGGGCACAAGCAAATATGGCAGTTTTTTTGGCATGTTTGCAACCTGGAGATAAAATTTTAGGTTTCAATCTTTCGCATGGTGGTCATTTATCACATGGCTCTCCTGTGAATATCTCAGGAAAATATTTCCAACCTTTCTTCTATGGTGTAGAGCAAGAAACGGGCTTGATTGATTGGAATAAAGTAGAAGAAACAGCACAAAAAGAGCGTCCGAAACTAATTATTTGTGGAGCATCTGCTTATTCTCGTGATTGGGATTATGCAAGACTTCGTCAAATTGCTGATGCAGTTGGTGCATTATTATTGGCAGATATTTCTCACCC
>CAYUFZ010000431.1:0-2152 GCA_964444025.1 uncultured Emticicia sp. | reverse complement strand
TCAACCGCAAATTTTTTAATATTTTGTATCAAAACTATCTTTTGCTTCAATGAATCAGGAAATGCCTTATCTTGAAGCAATGTACTGATTTTTTCAGTTTGAAATATAATTTTCAGCTGTCCTTTTGCTTGCGAAAAAGCATAAACCATCATTTTCCATTGAAAAATAACAATCAACAACATTGAAATAATGAAAATCAAGAATAGACATTTTATCGCTTTCAGAAGGGTAATTTTCATAAAATCATACATTTAATCTAAATTAATACACCTATATTATTCATCCAAAATAAAACTTTGAATAAACAAAAATAATCCGATACTATAAATTACATCTACAATAATCATGGAATATTTATGCCAATCATTGCTGGTAATCAATATATTACACGCATATATATACTCGGCAAGGATAAAAAAAATAGAGGCTAAAATTGAATAATTGAGAGCCACTGGAGGCAATTGCCGATTATATGACATCCAAATATGAATGATTTGCATAATCGCTATTGATAAATAAAGATAAAACTGAAAATCACTCAATTTAGATGAATTAATGATTTCAATCAAAATAATGAATAATAATATTAGCAAAAAAAACACCCATTGAAATTCATTTCTTCGGAATAAGTTCACACGCTCTTTTCTAAAAACTTGTATTTCAAAAAAATTAGCAAAAAAGATAAAATAGATGTAATTACTTTCCGAACTGTATATTAAAGGGTAAGAAAATAAAAATGGGCCGTAAATAAACAATAAGCTCAATACCAAATAATATAAAATACTATGTTCAAAAATTGAAATGTATTGGGAGAGATACTTAAACAAGACAATTCCTGTTAAAATCTTAACAAGATTCGACAGCATATAAACTTCGTAATAAAGCAGAATATTAGAACCGAATAATAATACAAAGTATGCGAAAATAAGTTTTTTAGTATCCATTTGTGTTTCTTATTGTACTTTCAACTAACAAAAAATCTCCCACAAAATGAAATATTCCAGAAAAAACAATCAGTATATTGTCAATTTGAAATTCATAATTAATGCCATTCAATGGCCAAAGAAGCTCTGAAATAGTAAGAACAGACGTAGCAGCAATGCCAAAACAATAACTTTCAAACCTTGCATTTCGATTGATTGAAAGCCAAAAGTGAATTCCTCTTACAATACCAAACGCAACATATATAAAAAAAATACTATCCGCTACTTTCAAATTATTTAAAAATTGTAAGTATAGTAACAGAGCTAAAACTATCAAATATGCAAATTTATTGTATTTTTTCTGAAATATATGAGTCCCTTCAGATTTTATTAATTGAATTTGAATCATTGATGACAACAAATAAAATACTAATATGAAGTGCATTTTTTGATAATTGAACGGTGTATAAAACACAAAAGGAATAATCATCAAGACCAAACTTAGCAATAATTTATTAAATGTACGATTATTTAAACTTGTTTTGTTTAAAAAAACAATGTAACACAATACCATTCCTGCAATCACTCTGTAAACACTGGAATAAAAAAACAAATGTAAATAAATACAAGCACATGATAAGAGGGTAAAAGCTGCATAGAATAGCTTTAATAAGTTAGCAATCATTTTGAAATAGTCATTTTTTTGGGTTCGAGAATTGTGAATACACAATTGATACGAAATTAATAAATATTTCGCCCATTTTCAAAAAAAAATGAAAAAGGCTTTGAATAAATATTTATTCAAAGCCTTTTAAGTCAATTTATTTGAAATATTATCTACTCAAATACAAATTTCTTTCCGAATAAACCTTTTGAAAATAATCATCGGTCAAATCATCTATGAAATAAATTCCTTCACCAGTAGATTTCATTTCAGGACCTAATTCTTTATTTACATTCGGGAATTTACTGAAAGAAAATACAGGAATTTTTATCGCATATCCCTTTTTAACAGGTTTAAAATCAAAATCTGTTACTTTTTTCTCGCCAAGCATCACTTTTGTAGCATAATTGACATAAGGTTCTTGATAAGCCTTACAGATAAAAGGCACCGTACGAGAAGCCCTCGGATTAGCTTCTATCACATATACTTTCTCATCTTTAATGGCAAATTGAATATTAATAAGCCCGACAGTATTCAGCCCAACTGCGATTTTACGAGTATATTC
>CAYUFZ010000430.1:0-2179 GCA_964444025.1 uncultured Emticicia sp. | reverse complement strand
TTCTAGATTTAGAACATATTAGATTTTATTTTATTTTTGAAAAGGAGAATGTTTTCTGGGCTGAAATACCTGAAGCACTTAGAGAATTCATTTTTAAACCACAAAATTCTTCACATGACGCGTTTAAGGTTTCAATCAGAAAGTTAAACAAAAAATTTGATTTAGATGACATCTTAGAAAAGATACAAGATCAAGGAATGGACAGTTTAACAGAAGATGAAAAAAAATTTCTTGATGAATTTGGTAAATAGAAATATTTTGTTTATTTTAGCTAAACAAACCTTTTACTTTTAACAAATGAAAAAGACTGCGCCAATCGTAAGAACAGAAGAGATCAACTATTACATCAAAGATCTCAAAAAAATCCCAGTGATAACTCATGAGAGAGAAAATGAAATTTTTCTCAAACTCAAAGAAAAGAATTTACCCAAATCGGAGCGACAGAAACTAATTGATGAAGTAGTTAAAGGTAATTTAAGATTTGTTATTTCAATTGCAAAGACATATCAAAATCAAGGTCTTGATGTTTCTGATTTAATTTCAGAAGGAAACATAGGATTAATCAAAGCAATTGAACGCTATGATATCACATCTGGTTTTAAATTTATTTCGTATGCTGTTTGGTGGATTAAACAACAAATACTTTATTCATTAAATGAGTATGCTAGAACTATTAGAATTCCATCTAATGTAATTCAAGAAGCACAAAGACAGAAAAAAGAAGAGGCATCAAATGAAGATGGTTTTTATCTTGAATATAGAGAAGTACCTTTAATAGGTATTCCAACCACTATTGATTTATTTAGAGAAATAAATGAAGAAGGTGACACTTTACTTGAAATAATTGCAAATCCAAACGCTACATCACCTGAAGATATGGCAAATAGTGCTGAGGATTTAAAACATAGAATTAAATATATGATGTCTTTCTTAGATGAAAGAGAAAGTGCAATTATTGAAGGTTACTTTGGTTTAAAGGGTACTGAAAAGAATCTAGACGACCTAGGTGAAGAATTTGGTTGTACTAAAGAAAGAATTAGACAATTAAAGGATAAAGCAATAAAAAAGCTTAGAAATGAAAGCTTTTCTCTCTTAAAATATTTATAAAAATGAAAAAGTTTATTGAATCAAATTTTACTGTTATTGTATTAACTATCACTTTATTAACATTCTTCAAAGGATGTAGTGATACTAGAGAGATAACTAAAATAAAAAACGAGATTAAAACAATTAAAGATTCGACATATACGAAGAAAGAATTGAATATTGTTTTACAAATCGAAGGGCTTAAGTCTGAAAAAAGAATGATTCAGGCAACCGATAGAAAAATGTTAGATGTTCAACGTCAAACAAAGATTGATGAGGAAATAACAACATTGACAAAAGAGTTGGGTAAATATTAATATGAAAAATTGGATAAACAAAAATTATAAAACGCTAATTATAGCGGCGTTTTTAGTACCTATCATTACCGTTGCGATAGTTTCAATATCACACGTTACAATATGGTATGGTATTTCAAATCCAGTGAGTTGGGCATTATACCTATCTATAGGTATTGAGATAGCTGCATTATCAGCATTAGCTGCGATATCTGCTGATATGGGTAAAAAGGTTTATTTCCCATTTGCTATCGTTACATTAGTTCAATTTATTGGAAATATATTTTTTGCATATTCATATATTGATATTAATTCACAATCATTTAAAGATTGGGTAGACCTTGTTGCACCATTACTAGAGTTCATGGGTGTTGAAGCAACAAATCTTGTTGGTCACAAAAGATTTTTGGCATTATTTGCAGGCGGTATGTTACCAATGATTTCATTATCGTTCTTACATATGTTAGTTAAATTTACTGAAGAAGATAGATTGAAAGAAGCGAATAAGCCTAATATTGATGAACAAATACAAAACAATATAATTAATGCTGACCTTGCTGACGAATCTGCTAGGCTTAAATTAACAGAAAGGGATTTAGAAATTTTACAAAAATATTTTGAAAACCCACCACAACCTAACGATGCGTTAAAAGCTGCCGCTCAAAAATATAAAGAAAATACTGTTACTTCATCTCAAGAACAACCTAAAGTAAATGAAACACCGTCTAAAGAAAAAATAGACGAGATTCTTAGTGAAATGATGAGATTAGATCAAGAATTAGGTTTATATGATGAAC
>CAYUFZ010000429.1:0-2181 GCA_964444025.1 uncultured Emticicia sp. | reverse complement strand
TATTGATAACGCCATCGCCGTCTGTATCACATGTCGTACTACTTGGGCTACATGCCGCATCTTCAACCGTATCCAAAATACCATCACCATCATCATCCAAATCAACACTATCAGGAACACCATCTCCGTCTGTATCTTTCGCATCTCCATAATTATTCGGTAAACCATCCACTGGAGTCAAAATACCATCACCATCTGGGTCACAATTGCTCGTACAAAGTATCTTTCCATTGCTGTCATATTTGCTTGGATCTAAGTTCCCATCTGGATTCGTGCCATTCAATGAATCATAAACATCTTTCTTACCATCACCATCTTTGTCTGACAAACTTGATATCCCTGATATTGCTCCACTGATGGCTCCATTTGTACCAATAGTGCCATCCGCAAACCCGTCACCATTCGCATCTGTCAAACCTGCTTCTTTTACATCATTCACCCCGTCATTATCACTATCCAAATCCAAACTATTGATAACGCCATCGCCGTCTGTATCACATGTCGTGCTGCTTGGGCTACATGCCGCATCCTCTACCGTATCCAAAATACCGTCGTTGTCATCATCCAAATCAACGCTGTCTGGTACGCCATCTCCATCTGTATCTTTTGCAGGAGTTAAGGAACCCAAAGTATAAACAGTATATGTATTAGGAGCAAGGGTAGCATCAGTCGTAATAGAACCTGCTGTTAAAGTACTACTTCCTCCCAAAATTGAAGTAGCATCAAAAGTGGAAGGAACTTCAACCCATTTACTTCCATCCCAACCAATGATTGATAAGTTCGCCAACGTATTACTTGTCAACGTACCCACCGCACTTGTGGCATTCCATGTTAAAGTAATTTTAGCAGCAGTCGTCCCATTGATATCCCAATATTCAACGTTATCTACTGCTGTCACACCAGTGCCTAATGCTGATGTACTAAAAGGGGCACCTGTCGGCAATGCTGTTTCATTTCCTCCCTTTACGCTCGACGTAATTGCCGTTGCCGGATTAACTCCGAAATAAGCTGCGTCCGTAGGAGCCGACAAACCAGCTGCTGAAACTGCCACAGGGCGATAACTTCCATTATCACCAATAGGAAAAGTAAAAGCACCAGTCATGTAAGTTCTTACATAGCCATCTACGTGTGCTGTATTAGAAGCGTTTGCCCAAGACGCTGTTCCTACAAAACTCAAAAAACCCAAAGGAGAAGTTCTTTCAGTTGCTACTATACCGGGTAATACACCCGTACTGCCTACCTGAAAATCATGCTGGGCATTGTGGACGGCCATCTCGCCTCCACCAGACACGAATGTATTCCCAAAACTCCCAGATTGAGCCAAGATATTTTGAGAAGCTAGGCACATTACACAAAAGATCAACCAAAGTGACCCTTTATTTTTGTACATTTTATTCATAATTGTTTAGATATATTATTCTCTTTTTAAAATAAAATTAGATTTGGGAGACTATTTTGCTTTTTACAAAATACTCATTGAGCAATAAATCAAGTAATACAGAGCCAATTAGTTCGCTTTTTCATGTTGTTTTCGTTTTAATTAGTAATCCATTTTGGGTTTTCTAAACCTATTTTTTTAAGAATCGTCAAGCATCTATCAAAAAATATTCATGCTTTTTTTTTAAATCATGCAATTACTTTGCCCTTATACTTACCCATTTAGATATTTTACTTGTCATTTTAGCCATATTTCATCATTTTTAGTCTGTTTTTTCAAAAATCACAATCTAATTTCTATTCATTATTCATAAAATTGATAACTTGTAGATTAAAGCTTTCAATTTTCAAGCTATGATTAAATGTATCCGTTCAATAAATAATTGTAAAAATTATCTACCCACTCGAACATTCCATTTTCATCCTACTTTTGATTAGACTCAAATATTTATCCAACAGTATTACCCAAAAAGTCTTTTTTATTATCATTTTTGTCTTTTTCCAAAAAAAAAGAGAAACCCTTTCGAGTTTCTCTTTTTTAAATAGTAATGATTAAATTTATGGATTATTAAAATCTAATCTCATGATTGTTTTATCTATATAAGAATACATGGTTGGTTGAATCTTCAAAATTCGGCTATACTCTGCAATTAACAATACCCCCAAGCCCATTCCCAATTTCCCTACCTCAGGCTGAATTTTGAGAGAGAATAATTCATTTATATGATTTAATTTATTATCTTC
>CAYUFZ010000428.1:0-2201 GCA_964444025.1 uncultured Emticicia sp. | reverse complement strand
TGAAAAACCCCGAAGGGATGACACGATTATAAAAAACCACATTAAAAATCCAATAAAAACCCGAAGGGGTGATATGATTATAGCAATGGAAATTATTTAAAACCATCATCCAAATAACCCCGAAGGGGTAGTATGATTATAGAAAAATAATCCCATTTAAACATCCAAAACCCCGAAGGGGTGACATAATTGTAAAATAATCTTTCTAAAAACCATCCCCTACATATTTGGTTTTACTTATCTATTAAATTATTTTTGTATTTTATTACATTTTAATTAGCCAAAGCCATGCACCAGCCCTCCCTTGAGTTAAGATGCCTTTTTCTTGCCATGCGGGTAGTTTTAGACAATCAAGATGGAGCTGAACTCTATACGCTCCTTCAAGATTCTCGATTGAATATACAAAAATTAGAACACTTGGCAACTTATCATCAAATCCGTCCTTTGTTGTTCGAATCCTTTCAAACAATCGGTTATCGAGGAAAATTGTACGACACGCTCAAACAGGTGACACGGCAACAGGCCATCAAAAATATCATGGATGCCCAAGAAACCCAACGCTTGGTTTTGCTCCTTCAACAGCAAGGCATTCCAATCTTACCTTACAAAGGGATGCTATTCTGGCATACCTTGTACGACAAAAAAACACTCCGAGAAAGTGCCGACATAGACTTGGTGGTACTTCCTGCCAATGGCGTTGCTGCCCTCCAAGTCTTAATTCAAGACGGATACCGCTTGCAGATTGACCCCTCCGTCGAAATAAAGGACTCGCTCTTGCATGACATCATTCAATCTGTGCCTATCCAAGAAATCAGTTTGACCAAGAGCCACAAAGGCTATGTGTATCAGCTTGATTTTCATTGGGCACTAAGCGAAAGTTACCAATCTTATCCCATTGTGTTGAGCGATTTTTTTAAGCGGGCAGGCAATGATACCGACTCCCAAGAAGATATTTTTAGATTTTTGCTCATTCATCATGGAGGAAGGGGATGCTGGCTCAAACTCAAAGAAATAGCAGACCTCTATCAATGCCTGAAAGTTTTTGGTAATAAAATTCCTTATCTTCCCATTGCTCAAGAGCTTGCCATGCAAAAGGCTTTTCAATACGGACAAGCGTTTCTTGGGTATTGTTTTCATGGGCAAGCTTCCCAAGATCCAATGATGGATAATGTATTGGATTTTTGGGATAATGCCTTATTGATTGAATCCATCGTACCTAAACTTAAATACACCAAAATTCAAATGGCATTCTTGGATACACCCATTCCCTGGCATCGCTATCTTCGGCAACGAGTAGCCTATTATGCCATTATAAATCCTTTTGAACGAAAAAGAATTTTTGTTTTCCCTCCTTCCTACATTTACTGGAATGCTTTGGGAAAATTAGTGACGTATTTATTCAGTAGGATTACAAATCGATAAATGTTTGAATATCACTTCATGTATTTTCTCTTCAAGAGAATATAAACGATACTCAAGCTGACCAATATCCCAATGCCTGATACCAATTGCCATTCGAGGGGTTGAGCTAAATTTCGAATAATTATCAAGGCAATAATAGCCTGTATCAATGCATAAGCCGACGACATCCATAAATGTGGCATTTTAGTTTCGTAGACAATCACTTGAAATAAATGCAAACGATGGGCTTTGAAGATGTTTTGTTTGAGCCACAGACGATGGATGATTGTCAGACCACTATCGACTCCATAAACTGCCAAAAATAGAAAATACATTGGATTCAGCTCCAGCAAACTTATTTTGGCTATTAAAAACAACAATACCAAGGCTATCGAAACACTCCCTACATCTCCTGCAAAACACTTGGCTTTGTGGCGAAAATTAAAGAAATTAAAAACCAGTAAAGCTGCCATAAGCAACAAGATGAATATTGAGTCGATAAATGCTTGATGGTATTGATTGACCCACGCCAATGCTGCTAATACCACTAAACTATACCCTCCCGTAATTCCGTTGATGCCGTCCATAAAGTTACAGGCATTCACAATCGCCACCCCAAGCACCAGCATCCCGATTGCCCAAAACCAATGAAATTCCGACCAAATACCCAGCTCTACCCCCATCATACCTAAAGCAAAAAACTGAACAGGTAGCCTATATCTATTAGGTAGGGTATAAACATCATCTAAAAAACTTATGGTCGCCAATGCTATCAGACCCGTAGTAAAGTAGATGAACTC
>CAYUFZ010000427.1:0-2204 GCA_964444025.1 uncultured Emticicia sp. | reverse complement strand
GGGAAAATAGGTTTTTCTAATCAAATGGGGAAAGAAGTAATTTCTCCCATGTACCGTCAAGCTTATGAAAGCTATGAAGGAATGATTGCGGTCGAAAATAACGCTGGACAATGGGGCTTTTTAAACAGCAAAGGCGAAGTGGCTGTTGAAACAAAATATGAGCAAGTGCTTAATTTTTCTGACGGATTGGCGGCATTCAGAATGAATGGCCGTTGGGGGGTTTTCGATCAAAAAGGCAAAGTCAAATTAAAAGCTCAATATGAAGAAGCCTTGAGCTTCACAGAAGGGGCTACTTTCGTAAAAAACAATGGAAAATGGAGCTTGATTGACATCAAAAATAAAACATTATCGACAGTGGCGTTCGACAAAGCAGAAAGTTTTTCAAATGGAATGGCATTGGTTGGTTCAATGGGTTTATATGGCTATTTGAATCTAAAAGGCGAGCAAAGTATCCCATTTTTGTATCCTTCGGCAAAAAGTTTCAATGAGGATTGTGCAGCAGTAAAAAATAAAAATGGCAAATGGGGCTTTATCAATAAAAATGGTGTGATGTTTATTTCAGATAATTTCGACGAAGCAGAAAGTTTTACGGAGGGTTTGGCCGTAGTCAAAAGAGGTAGATTTTGGGGAGTAATCGATAAATTAGGCAATGAAATTGTCCAAATCCAATCAACAGAACGCATGATGGTGGTAAAAATGAATGGGAAAGTAATGATTATTGGCAAAGGTGGAAAAGAAATTCAACCTACAAAATCGAATGGAAATAATTTGTGGAGTTATAATAGTATTAAGTAACATACAATTGTAACTATTCAGGTCAAATAAAACACTGATATAATTTACAGATAGAAATATTTTGTCTAAATGCTAAACATTAAATTTTTTAATTGAAAAATGAAAAAAATAATAACATCGATTTTGTTCATCTGTTTCATTTCATGGTCTTGTTCCAAAAATAATGACACTTCTATTAGTCCTAACTCTCAGATTCTGAGAGAGATAAAAAGTATAAACAATATAGAAATAGATAATTCACTAGCAGAAAAATTTTTAACTAGTGACGAATTCCAAATTCTCAGAAAAACAACAAAAGAAAGCAAAATTGAAAGTATAGCATTTGTGGAATTCAAGGATAGTAGGCTTCAAGGATTAATTATTAAATTAGTGAATAACAATACTGTAGAAAGAGATATTTTTATGGCACAAAATAGTGAAACTGAAATTATTTCTTGTTTTTTAAGAGAAAAAAGAATTAATATTGACAATGATAATAAGATATCTGGATACATGAAATGGTATACTTTTGATAATGAAATTTTAAATTCTATAGAACTCAATAAAAGTAAAATAACACATTTTCAATTATCAGACCCTATGTTTGACAAAGCTATTCAATTTAATCAAGAGAAAAGTTTTGACAAAAATAGTAAAATCAAATATACTTCTCCCTGCAAATGGATATGCACATCCGCTGAATTCAACAAAAATTATCAAGCTGCCAAAAACGAATGTGAAAGTGATTGGCTCTGTGATTTTTCATGTTCATTTAACCCTTGTGCAATTTCGTATGCCGCAGCAGCAACAATTAAGTGTACAAGCTGTTCATTTTAAAACATTAAAAATAATTTTATGAGAAAAAAAATATTAATTTCTGGGTTATTCGGTGTCTTAATAGGATGTTTTTTATTTATAAATGGTTATAAAAATGTCGGACAAATACTTTTAACAATTGGCACCTTGTTGGAATTTGTTTTTATATACTTATTTATTAAAAATTCTCTAGCTAAAAAATAGCCTAAAACTATCAATTCACATAAGTTTGTTTCTTGATATTTTTTGCTAGAAAAGAATACACAAAGATTGTAAAATATATAAAACAAACGTATCATTATTGTATAGGATAAATTAATCAAACAAATAATTTGGTATAAAATGTATGAAGTTGCCAAAAAATAACATGACTTTGAAATATTTAATACCGAACAGATTAACGAATTTTTAAATTTATCTTCTTCATAATGATACTTAATCGTAAATCACGAATAAAGAATTTAGAGCAACAGAAATAGTGAGTAAGTAAATTTATTTTGGGAAAATGTTTATACTAATGGTGTAGATGAAAACTTTATTGCAACAGGTATTAAATTTATTAATAATATTTTTATTTTATATGGAAGCTCAGGCATGTATTATTCATCTGATTG
>CAYUFZ010000426.1:0-2217 GCA_964444025.1 uncultured Emticicia sp. | reverse complement strand
AGCCTTTTTTAGTTGGAGGTTTAGATGCAAATTCGACCTCTAAACCTATAATAGTATCTTTTACCCAATCAAGAAATAGATAAGCTTTTACTCCATCAGGTATATCTGCCGCATGAACCACGACCCCCCAAACTAAGCCGAGTGTATCTACTATTAAATGCCTTTTGCGTCCGTTGACAAGTTTATTCCCGTCAATCCCTTTGTCTTTATTAACAAAGGGTACTGATTTAACTGATTGACTATCAATACACAACATGCTCGGCGTATCTGATTTACCTTGCCTTTTTCTCTCTTTTTTATTTAATTCACTGTTTAATCTTTCTAGCGTACCATCCTTTTTCCACTTCCTAAAATAATAGTAAATGACTTGCCAGGACTGCTGAGAATGATTCAAGTTTCGCCATTGACAACCTGTTCGCAACAACTTTAATATCCCATTGATGACGGCTCGAAGATTATGTTTGCGTTTTCTTTGGTCGTTTAAAATTTCTTCTATAATTTTCCACTGGGCATCAGATAATTCACTAAACTGTGTTTGCATTGGTTTTTAAGTTTGCTTACTCAAAATTAAATGCTCTGATGCCTTTTTTAAAATTTAAACATACTCTAATCAGGTTGAATAGTTGCTTAGAAAACATTATTTTTTCTAATTTATTATTCATAAAGTTATTGTTTTATTACTAATATCTACTAATTTTGTTTTATAATTAGTAGATATTAGTAATATGAAAAGACCAGAATTGCCACCAAATAGTAAAATTGAGACTGAAAAAGATATAAATGATTTGAGTTTAGTACTCAAAAATACAGAAATTCAAATACTCATAAATGAAATAGAAGAAGAATATTTATATTGGGATAAGTTTAAGTATAAGGTAAAAAACCTTGAAATCCTACCTGAGGTGCTATGGAGATTCGTTAAATTTGGGAGAAGTAGAACGATAAAACACTTAAAGATAAGTGACATAAACGGGTTTGTATTTAAGTACAATCAAACTTCAGCAATTAATCGCCAATTGCACGAATTTGATATGAATATGGGGGGCGTATTAGAAGGTTCATCAATTATTCCTCATGAGGATAAGAAAAGGTATTTAATAAGCTCAATTATGGAAGAAGCAATAGCTTCAAGCCAATTGGAAGGTGCTGTTACTACAAGAGAAGAAGCTAAAGAAATGCTACGTACAAATAGAAAGCCTAAAAATCATTCAGAAAAAATGATTTTAAATAACTATTTGACGATGCAAAGAATATTAGAATTAAAAGACCAAGAACTTTCGATTGATTTAATACTTGAAATTCATTCACTTATTTCTAAGGATGCTTTGGATAAAGAACAATATGAAGGTAGGCTCAGAGATAATAATAATGTCAATGTAGTAGATGCTAGTACTGGAGAGGTTTTTTATTGTCCTCCAAATTATGAGGATTTGTCTAAGTTGATGAAAGCTGTTTGCGAGTTCGCTAATACTGGAAACGATAAAAAATTTATACATCCTATTATTAAGGGGATAGTTTTGCACTTTTTGATTGGATATATCCATCCATTTTTTGACGGTAACGGAAGAACTGCCAGAGCAATTTTTTATTGGTTTTTAATTTCAAAGGGCTACTGGCTAATAGAATACTTATCAATTTCAAGAATAATCTTAAAGTCTCGAACTCAATACGCTAAATCTTATTTACATACTGAATTTGATGAAAATGATTTGACTTATTTTGTCGACTATAATTTAAAGTCTATGGAACAAGCTTTAAATAGTCTAAAAGTTTACATTGCAAAAAAGATAAGTGAAAAAAGTCAGTTGTTTGAAGTGATAAAGCACGAGAACATTAATGAGCGGCAAATAGAAATATTAAGAGATATTTTAAATAATGCAGAAAAAATAATTACAATTAATGATATTCAAGAAGAGTTTGGAGTTGCTTATCAGACAGCAAGAACAGATTTATTGAGTCTTGAAAAATTAGGTTATTTGGAATTAAAACAAAGAGGTAAGAAAATGCTATTTTTTAGGTCTGAAAATTTTGAGACACATATAAAGAAAAAAAAGTATTGATAGGTGCTTGTACTTCCAACGACCAGTATTATGATGGTTTTTGGGGTGATTTTAGAGTTAATTTATTAATTATCAAGCCTTTACATAATGCTTCGTGTTGGAACTGATGAACTTTGCGACTGCTCTAATCTGGCGTCGCGAGACGCCTAAGCCAGCC
>CAYUFZ010000425.1:0-2222 GCA_964444025.1 uncultured Emticicia sp. | reverse complement strand
GTCAAGAGGTTGATGTACCGATGTATGGATTACAAATCTGTTCAAACCTGAAGCTAATTCCAAATCGGCTGTTCTTTTTAATTTTTCGGGATGCCACGAAAAAGCATTTTGAATGGCAGTCATCGACTCCGCAGCAACAATATTTTGTCCATAAATATTTGCCACAGAAGCGGCCTCTCTAATATCTGCTTCGCTACGAACTTCCTCGTCATTACCCCCTGCCAAACTTCCTGGAGTCCACATAGCTGACATCGGAACATCCGCAAAACGTTTCACATCCATACCATCGGCCAAATAAATCCTTCCTCCTTCATGCGATTCGGTATAACGTTTCATTCCTCTTTTTTTCAATTCTTCACCAATCAACTCATAATGATTTTCTGTAATTAGCTCTCCAATAGTTTTTCTGAAATCCCACAAAAACTTCTCGCTTGACTCTGGACTTTCCACCACTCTTCCAGTTAATACTGGCACCCAAGCATTAGGAGCATATCCCCTTCTTTTCTTAAATTCCAACGGAAAATCTTTTGTCCAATTCATGTGTCCAGCCTCATAACTATCCAAAATCAAATATTGCAAGCCCTTCTCTCCCATCAATCCACCCGAAGCATCTTTGTACATATCCAAATAAGTATTGATATATTTTCGTACGGCTTCTTTATCCAATTTATCCACCTCTAAACCCGTTGCTTCGGGCGATGCTGGATGATTTTGACGACCCGTAAGAGAGTATCCTAAACGAACAACCATCCAATTTCCTTCCGGAGCTTCCCATTCAAGCGTTCCATCAGGTTTCATTTTATCGGTCAAATCCACGATATCTTTTGCAGAAATAACGTCTGCATTTTCGGATAAATAATGCTTTGAATCCTCCTTCCAAGGAGTAAACCCTGCCTTATCCTCTACCTGATCGATACGTGAAGTATTAAATAGTACAAATTCGGAAATATTTGTTCCCTCAGGCTTTGGTTCACCGGCAGGAATTCCTATCATTGCAGCAAAAGGATTAGGCATACCGGGTAAGGTTTCAAAACAAATTCTCCAATATTTGGCTTTTGTAGCAGGAATTCCCACAGTAATAAATGGTAAAGTACTATTCGGCACTTTTGCGATGGTTCTGAAATTAATGCCGTCGTCACTTACTTTAAGGCTACGATTCGTTGGACCGCCATTAAACTCCGCCAATTCCCCTGCTGGACCTACGCCAATGGCAAACGCCTTGAAAGTTTGAGGAGAATCAAATTCGTATTGCACATACATATCTTTTCCCACTTCGACTGGTGGTAAGAAGTACGTTTTCCCCAATTTGTGGTCTAATAAAAGCTTGGTGTCAAAATCTCCTCCACTTTTAGTCATTTTTGGGTTTAAATCCATCAAATGTTTTTCATTGGGCGGTAATTTATAGGCAATAACCATGGCATCGGCTGCAAACTGGGGCATTGTACCAATATAGCCACCCATTATTCCAGCAGATGTTGTGCCAACATCTTGAAATTTTCCAATCATATCTGGTAATTTGGGCAACTGAATCAATTGTTTTTTCCCGCCTTCCACAAGAGCTTCTGTCCAGACATATTTTTTCATACCATCTTTAGGCTCTACCCATGGCCCCCCTGTTACACTCCAACCTGGAGAACCAGCAATTGCCATTTCAAGTCCCTTTTTTGTAGCCAATTCAGTAGTAAATTTAAACGCCTCCTTCCACTCTGGCGTCATAAATACTAATTTTTTCGGCACGACAATTGGTGTCAATAGATTTGCATCAAAATTTTGGAAGCCACCAATACCAGTTTTCTCAAACCATTCCAAATCTTTTTGTATCCCCTCTTTCGAGATATTTCCATTCATCCAATGCCACCAAACACGAGGTTTGGCAGTATTAGGAGGAGTTTGAAAACTTTTCAAATCTTGGGCTTGTGCCATACTACTCATACCAAGTAGTAAAGCCATCCATGTTGTTTTGTTATTCATAGTAATAGTAAGGTAATAAATTTTTCATGTTTTGTCAATCACAAATAAGGGTTTGTTTCCCGATTTTCAAGGGTATGTTTTTTCCCTTCCAAACAAGCTTTCCTGCTATTGGAAGATTAGCATCTAAGACCAATTTATTTCCTTTAAAAGAATAATGTACCGTGATATTTCCTTTCGGGTGCGGCATAGACCCTCCAATTTTCTTTATATCTCCCAAATGTGGTTCCAAGCGTATTTCAGAAAATCCCATG
>CAYUFZ010000424.1:0-2239 GCA_964444025.1 uncultured Emticicia sp. | reverse complement strand
TGATTGACAGCCGGCTTCCTGAAATAATGGGGCATCTTATTCTTAACTCATATATAAAGAAGAAGAATAAAATAAGCGAATTAGTAGTTGATTTAACCGTCGAAAACCCTTGCAATTTTTCGGTAGAGACTAACCCTAATTTTTACGATTACAAGTTAAAGAGATTCTTGACAGATGCTGCATTAGGAATGACCGCAGGAAAAATTTGGACTGGAACATTCAATGCAAATGGTGGTTATATAATTGTAAAAAAAGACGGAGATTTAGTTTGTTACCATATCTACAATTGGAATGATTTTCAAGAATATTTACTAAAAAGCACTAAAATAGATTATCCAGATAGCAAACCTACACGTTGCGACTTTGGAAGAATACTAAGTCCTTCAGAAGTAGGGGAAACAAAAGGAAGCTTTATTAAACGAAACTTTCAAGTAAGATTTTTGTAATATCACAAGCAAAATACTCGTCCGTAAAAAAGATTTCGTAAAACGGATGACTTAGTACTAACTTAAATCAAAACCCCCGACGTTGTGCTTTATCCTAAAAGGGCCTAACAAACAACACTTATGACACTAAGCAAAATATTACTTTTAAGTTGTCTGACGATTTTTGCTTCCTGCAATGGGCAAAAACAAACCAACACAAACAATGCTGCGAAACTAAGTCCAAAAGTAATCAGAAACTTTAAAGGAAAGGGCTATGATCCTGATTTTGATACTACCTTGGTAAGTCAGTATATCCGAAGTATTTTTCAGGATTCTCACGGGAATTTGTGGTTTGGTACAATAGGCGATGGTGTCGTAAAATATGACGAGAAAACATTAACCTATTTCTCCAATCTTGATGGTTTCTACAACAGCACTGTTTACGCCATAAACGAAGACAAAAATGGCAATTTATGGTTTGGAACAGACCAAGGCATCTATAAATATGATGGAAAAGTATTTAAAAATTACAATCAAAAAGATGGCTTATCGCATATTGACATCAGCCGAAGAGGAATTCTCATCGACAAATCGGGGAAAATTTGGGTAGGTACTCACGGCGGTGTCTATCAATATAATCCAACAGAAGATGCCAAGGGAGGGAAATGTTTTTCGCTATTTCCAATGCTCCAAGCCATCAATGTGGCTGGTATTTTTGAAGATATCAAGGGCAATATTTGGTTTGCTTCGTCTGATAGAGGTGTTTTTCGGTATGATGGTGAAAAGCTTATTAACTTCCAAGAAAAAGAAGGGTTAGGAGAAAATTATGCGGGCGGTATTGCCCAAGACAAACTCGGCAATATGTGGTTTACTATGAAAAACGGCATCTGTAAATTTGACGGTAAAACTTTCACAGAATATACGCCTAAAGATGGATTAGCTGGAACGGAGTTTTGGGGAATACTCATAGAGCAGTCGGGTATCATTTGGATTACGGCACGAGGAAGCACAACCCGATTTGACCCTTCGCTCCCCCCAACGAATCCAAATTCGTTTAAGGTATTTGGTTCAGATGACGGTTTTACTTGTTGTGTTCAAAGTATGTTTCAGGATAAATCGGGAAGAGTCTGGTGGGGAACAGGGCAAGGTCTTTATCGATTCGACGGTACCAAATTTTACCAAGTCAAGCAGATTGGGCCGTGGTAATATTTGGCTTCAAAGTAAGAAAATAAGCCACAGATTGATGATTTTATAAATGTTTTTCAACAAATACTTTAGATAATCCATTCATTTTTAGTACTTTTATAGTAAGTTGATTGCTAATGTTTTTTTAATTCTAAAAAACTTCAACACCAAACAAACAAATGAAGACAATCATATATGTACTATTTTTATCATTGATATCTTTAAGCGGCTTTTTATTTGCCAATCGTGAAGTGACACATAAAACACCTAATCATGCAAGCCCAAAGCCACTTTCTGCTGCTGAAAAGAAAGAAGCTTTGAAAAAATGGGAAGCTACGCCTGATGGTATCATGTATAAAAAATGGCAAGCATCTGCCGCTGGCAAAAAAGTGCAAACTGCTGCCACTAAAATAAGTAAGTCCATCCGAGATAATAGCAATATGGAAGCAATAATCACTTCGCTTTCACTCCCAACAGGCTCAAGATTAGGCTTCGGAGTGATGGTAAAGATTCAGGGAGAAGACTACATTCTTGCTTTTGGCTCAGAAAATAATCCTCAAGGTTTCTTTAATTTGCACAATGAATTTGGGCAATTACAGAAGCTTCAAGTAAACGACAAAATAATTATC
>CAYUFZ010000423.1:0-2241 GCA_964444025.1 uncultured Emticicia sp. | reverse complement strand
CATCGCTCATTTACCAAAAAATTATCGAAAATAACACAACCATCAACCCAAATATCTACTTAAAACTGGCTTACATCAGTGAGCTTAAGGGAGAATTTGTGAATGAACTTTTCTATTTGAATAAATATTTCTTTCAAAAGCCAAGTGAAAGTATTTTTGAAAAAATGTATGTAACTGCCTCTGAAAATGGATTTTCAGGCTATGAAAAAAACGATTTAAATTATATCTTATTTTACTACCGTCAATTTTCTAATTATATTTGGGGAACACTGATATTATTAGGTATTTATATTTTTGTGGTATTAGTCATTAAAAAAACACGTGGGCAATTTTCGCCACTTAGGCACAAAATAGTTTTCTTTTTGTATTTATTGTTCTTAGCAGGGTTAATCAACTTACCAAACAACTATAGGTCTGCTATTATAAAAAACGAAAAAGTATATCTGAGAGACTACCCATCGGCAGCCTCTCAGATAATTGGTAGCATTTCGGAAGGAAATCGACTGAATATTATCAAATCCGATGATATTTGGAAATTCTGCTACATCAAAAGTACCGATATATTGGTTGTCAAATAAAAAATTATACAGTCATTTCTTTCAAAGGAGAATTTTTCTCTTTTGAAAGATTTGTATAAACTAATTTATCCACTAATCCCGGAAAAAACTTATTCAGCCAATAAGTCAATTTACCTTCTCTTGTCAATACCAACGAACGTTTTCTTTTTTTGATTGCCCTCACAATATGGATGGCACATTCTTCCGCCGACATCATCTTATCCTCCTCACGTACCGTTTCGTTGCTTACATGCCCATCTCCATCAATTGCAGCATACCTTATATTGGAAGCTGTAAATCCTGGTGAAGCCGTCAGGACATTTACCCCCGAATAAAGAAGTTCTGTTCGCAATGCTTCTAAGAATCCATTCAATGCAAACTTAGATGCACTATAACCGCTTCTTACCGGCAATCCCCTAAAACCAGCAATCGAAGATATACCAACGATAGTACCTTTGTTTTTTTTAATGTACGGCAGTGCCTGCTGTGTGAGATATAATGCCCCATAAAAGTTTACATCCATTACTCGTCGAATGGTCTTATCAATATTGACATCCTCAAACAAAGACCTCATCGTCATTCCAGCATTATTGATGACGATATCTATTTTGCCATAATGATAAATCGTTTCGGCAACAATCCTACGATTATCATCTTCAATACCTGAATCTGCCACAACTATATGATTATCAATACCTTTGGAAGAAAGTTCTACACTAGTATCTTGGAGGCGGTCTAAATTTCGCCCCGTAATGATAATTTTGCAACCCTCTTTGCCAAGTTCATTTGCCAAAGCCCGACCAATTCCAGAAGAGCCACCGGTAATAATTGCAACTTTATTTTTAAGCATGGTGAATATTTATTAGTAAATTAAATTTAGAGAAATTTAACATATATTAACTATTAAATGTTATTTTTGTTTTTTTTGTTCCCTATTTTAAAGAAAATAGATATAAAGAAATAAAAACATTATAATATCATCTGATTAAACACAATATGGGCAAGTCTAAGACTTTTGTAATCGATTCTATCGTGGTAGAAGGATATGCGGCAGAAGGGAAATGTTTTACAAAACATGAAGGAAAAGTAATATTCATCGAAGGAAGCAATGTAGCTCCTGCCGACCGAGTAAAGCTATATGTAAATAACCGAAAAAAAAACTATGGAGAAGGGACTGTTCTTGAAATTTTAGAAGAGTCATCGATTAGAATCAAACCCACTTGCTCTCACTTTGGCACTTGTGGTGGCTGTAAATGGCAACATCTTCCGTATGAAGAACAATTAAAACTCAAATTCGAACAAGTACAAGAACAATTCAAGAGAATCGGTAAACTTGATTTTAAAGAAATAAAACCGATTATTGGCTCTGAAAACAAATTTTATTATCGTAACAAACTTGAATTTACTTTTTCGAATAGCCGATGGTTTTCTAAATCGGAAATAGACACGAATGAAGTTTTGGATAAAAATGCCCTCGGATTCCATGTCCCGAAACGTTTTGAAAAAGTAATTCCAATAGACCATTGTTATCTTCAAAAAGACCCCTCTAATCAAATTAGATTGGAATTAGATGCACTAGCAAAAGAAAATCAATATACTTATTACGACCATATTGCTCACGAAGGATTTCTGAGAAATGTCATGATACGGACTACTTCTATTGGGGATTTGATGGTCGTCATTC
>CAYUFZ010000422.1:0-2242 GCA_964444025.1 uncultured Emticicia sp. | reverse complement strand
CCGCTCAATCCCCCTACTATTGAAAAAAATACATATATTTTTCCTAGATTTCGATGTAAATTGACTTGTTTCAACCGTATTTTTTCAATAAATTGTGACCAACCAACCAGCAGTGCAATTCCACCAGACAGAATGTGTGTATAAAAGCCAATTTGCCATCCCATATTCTTCAGCAGTTCAACACTTTTGGTTTGTAACAGTCCAAAGCGAATATCGACTAAAAAGTAGGTAAGTGGATAAAATCCAATGAAAATTGCTCCAAAAGCAAGCAACCAAATTTTTATTTTTCTGTCCATGAAATGCTACTCAATATTTAAAGGATTAATGTTTAAATAATGTAATAAATTTTGGGCTAATTTTTTTTGTCCTTGCTCATTAACATGAATTCCGTCACGAAAATCTTCTAATTTCAGCCCATATTCTAAATCCAAAAGAATAGGAATATCGTTTTCTTTTGCAAATCTAATAATTTCTTTGCCTTGTTCATTATAAGTGTGATTTTCTAGTTCGACGGTTTCGGCATGAAGATAGAGTATCAGAGGGATATGGTTTGCCTTTGCATAATCTGTTAGTTCTTTAAATCCTCGATTAAAAGGACTTTTCTCTTCTTTTTTATTGATTGAATCGTGAGTAATGCTAATATCAGGTTTCGCAAAATACATCTTCATTCTAGGAATTAAATACCTATCTATCAATTCGTAAATGGCAAACTTGTATTGTTTACTTTGATAACTTTCATGCGAATCAACCACTTTTTCAAAATTCATATTGTCGTAAGCATCATGCGAGCTAATGATGAGAAAAAGGGCTTTTGCCCCAAAATGTCCATGTTTTTTTAGAAAAGCAAAACAATTATCTGGACCCCAACTACCAGCGGATATATTGAGAAATTGTATTTTCTTTCGATAATGTTTTGTCAAGGAATCGGTCAGAATACTGGTTGCTAGCGAATCTTGTTCGGTTTGTACTCCTCCGTTGATAACCGAGTCTCCCAAGCCCAAGAGGATAGTAGCTTGGGAATCAATTTCATCACTCCTCATAGATAGTGAATTATATTGAATATTATGACGGAATCGAAAGCGTTTTTGATTTGGTTGTGCAATATATTCGTATTGTGAATCTTCCTGCATCAGTACATTATCGCAAAAGCCATAATATTGACGAAGAAATACTTCCGTGATAAAAAGTAAAATAATGAAAAATGAGAGAACAGCAATTAATTTTTTATACATTATAATATTTTTTGGAATTGATTAATCTTTGTCAATTTAGGATAAATCTTGAATTTATACAAATTTTGCCAACAGAGCGAAGCAACAATAAATGAATACGTTATTAAATCGTATATTTTTTGAATAAAAAGCTGATATAAAGAGGTATTTTATGACATATAAAATTAGATAAATATACAAAAAACTATTATTTTTGATAAAAACAGCTCATCAACTATGAAAAAAAACTTCTTCATTTGCCTGATGTTGGTTGCTTATTCAGTAACCGCTCAAATTAATTTTACAGTCAAATTTCCAAGCCAAGGTACGCTTGATGGTCGCTTGGTCTTGATGCTTTCAAAAAATGATAAGTCAGAGCCACGATTTCAGATTCTTGACGGCCACGATACTCAACTTATTTTTGGTTTAGACCTCGATAATTGGTCAGCCGATACGCCTAAGGTCATGAATGTCGATAATACCTTTGGATATCCGATTCAAAACTTAAAAGATATTCCTGCGGGAGAGTATTTTGTACAAGTTTTGCTGCATAAATACGAAACATTTCACCGAAAAGATGACAAAACTGTTAAATTACCCATGGACAGAGGGGAGGGGCAACAATGGAATTTAGCTCCAGGAAATATTTATTCAAAACCTGTCAAAGTTTCTCTAAACCCCAAAGTTGCGAAAAATATTGAGGTAAAACTCGACCAAACGATTCCGCCAATCGAAGAGCCAAAGGATACCAAATATATCAAGCATATAAAAATTCAGAGCAAACTTTTGAGCGAATTTTGGGGCAGACCGATGTATTTAGGGGCACATATTCTTTTACCTGAAGGATTTGACGAACACAAAGAGGTAAAGTATCCTTTAGCTATTTTTCATGGACATTTTCCGAGCGATTTTGATGGTTTTCGTACCTCTCCGCCCGATGCAACTATGCCCACCAACGATTATAATCCGAGATTTAAAATTTCCGGATATAATAAAATTGTGCAACAAGAAGCCTACGATTTTTACAAAAT
>CAYUFZ010000421.1:1894-2250 GCA_964444025.1 uncultured Emticicia sp. | reverse complement strand
GAAATCGATGGAGGGGTTACTAATAAAAATGCCAAACAATTGTATGAGGCAGGGGCGGGGGCTTTGGTTGCCGGAAGTTTTGTGTTTGCTTCAGAAAATCCTTTGCAAACAATTCAAGAATTAAAAGCAATTTAAGCAATGTTTCTACAGAAATATATCCAAAAGTATGCTTGGCTATGCCTTATTGTCTGTTTGATAATTGCCTTTTTTTTGCGGGTTTATAGGCTTGGAGAGAGGGGATTGGCAGGCGACGAAAAATATGGATTGCTCGTAAGCCAATTCATGGCTCAAGAAGGAGCCAATCAAAAAGAATCTATTCGAAAAGTTTGGGCCGTGGGACCTGCAACAACAAATAT
>CAYUFZ010000421.1:0-1884 GCA_964444025.1 uncultured Emticicia sp. | reverse complement strand
CTATTCGAAATCCGAATACTCCTTATTTTACCCCCAAACAATTTTGGAAAGCACGTACTTGGAAGGACTTTGAATTGGCGATTTCTCACCGTGAAAATGGAGCATCGGCTTTATATTCATTAACCAATCACTATGTGAGTGAGGTTTTTGGACTAACGGATTTTGTGCTTAGATTTCCATCGATTGTTTTTAATTTATTGACGATTATTCTTTTATTTTTATTTGTCAAAAGGCATTTCAATGACCTTAATTTGGCATTGTTGAGTGTTTTTTTAGCAAGTATTTCCCCTTATTTAATTTTCTTTTCAAGAATTGCACGAAATTATTCAATGCTTGCTTTTTGGGCTTTGTTGGGGACACATTTATTGTTGATAATG
Source organism: uncultured Emticicia sp. (assembly GCA_964444025.1). GTDB lineage: Bacteria > Bacteroidota > Bacteroidia > Cytophagales > Spirosomataceae > Emticicia. The sequence goes on along the minus strand of CAYUFZ010000421.1, from coordinate 1,507 downwards.
ATAGACAATGAAAGGAAAAAACAAAATTTTGCTCTGTATATTGCCTATGGGTTCGTGGTTTTAGCCAACTTAATGACCCATTTTTCCATTTTTCCATTATTTTTTATTCATTTTTTATATTGTTTGATTTATCTCCGAAATAAGCAAACGTGGTTTTTTTGGATGTTATCGTACGTTATTCCTCTTCTGGGAATGGTATATTGGCTCAAATTTAGTGGTGGACAATGGACTTTACACTCCATCAAAGAAAGTGCGGCAGCCAATACATTGAACGCAACTGTTATGCCTGATGATTGGTTGGCACTGACGAGCGTAAAGTCTGTTTCGAAACAATTGGGAAATGTTTTAAGTATGCAATTTCTGATGATAGATGGGGTCTCTTTTAAAATGACAGGTCTTAAAAATGCTTGTTTATCGATATTTTTAAGTGCTTTTTGGCTATTTGTTCTAAAAAAAGTTGCCGTTAAGCAATGGCAAATGGGACTTATTTTGGGGTCTATTCTAGTGTCATTTTTCTTATTTTCCATCTCCCCGACCATTTATCTGATATTTTCTGTTTTTCTTTATTTATTGATTGACTTTATTGCTTTTCGTCCAAAATTTAAGAATAAAATACTGGTACTGATACTTTTATTGGTCATTGTACCAATTTTATTCTTGATACTTTATGCGATTCAAGATGGAAATACGATGCGAATCATGCCTCGATACATTGCTTATTCATATATTTTTGGCTTGATTTTGTTTGCATGGATTATTCTTAGGTTTTTTGAGCGAAAACATTGGATAAATTATGTGGTAGGAGGGGCATTATTGTTGCAATTTTGGAATATTATTGGCTTTGTAGAAGATATCTATTTGGATAGACCTTTGTATTATTTTCAGGCGTTTTTGAGTCCGAGACAGTCAAATCCTTATCATCAAGCGGCTAATAAAATTCTGGAAGTTTATGCCAAAGGAGATACCATCATTTATCCCTCATTGAATGAAAACACACCATACAAAGGCTTTGATACACCAGAGTATTCGGTTCAAGATGCCCAATATGTGAATATTTATTTGCCCAAAAATGCTGAAATTATGCAGCGAGTAAACAAAAATGAACCTCACCGAATTTATTGTGTTGGGGAAAATAAGAAAATCTTAGTATTTGATTTTAAAGGATTGAGATATTAACGAAAAAGGTCTGCATTGTTTTGCAGACCTTTTCATTATATTACCCTTTATTAAAGTCCAAATGCTGCCTTAACAGCATCTACGTAATCTAATTTTTCCCAGGTAAACAATTCTACTTCTTTACTAATCGTCTGACCATCAGGTCCTCTGAATATTTTTGTTACTACTTCATTTTTACGACCCATGTGTCCGTAAGCCGCTGTTTCCGAATACATTGGGTTACGCAATTTCAATCGTTGCTCGATGGCGTAAGGTCGCATGTCGAAGATTTGAGCAACTTTCTGAGCAATTTCACCATCCGAAAGATTTACTTTTGAAGTTCCATAAGTAT
>CAYUFZ010000420.1:1119-2254 GCA_964444025.1 uncultured Emticicia sp. | reverse complement strand
AGTCCTTTTTTCTCTAAATTTGCCCAAATAGCATTGACAATCGGAGCCAAAGCAACGATAAATACTGCATTGAAGAATTGAAACCAACTAGAGGGCATTTCCCAACCCCAAAATGTTCGTTCACTATGGCGTTCAGAAAAGATTTGAAAAGAGGTAGCTGCTTGCTCAAAGCCCGACCAGAATAATGCGGCAGCAAAGAAAAATACCCCCAAAACCAATACTCTTTTTTTCTCGACCACATTTAGCCCTCCCCCGAATAGAATCAGTAAGAAATAGGCAATCGTAACCGAGACAATGATATTTTTGGCAGCGTCGGCTAATCCGGCAGCAGAAGAAAAATTGATTTGCCCATCAAAATGTAAGTAAGCAAAAAAAGCAACTAATAAGCCTAAAATAGTATAAGCAACTTTTGGATTGATTCCCGTCGAAGATGTTTCTTCTTCTGCAACAAGGTTTTTTTGAGGAGCATCTCCATAGCCTGTCAGGTATCTTCTACCCCAAACCCCAAATACCAACAGTCCTAAAAACATAGCTGCTGAGGCTGTTGCGAAACCTAAGTGCCAGCTGATTTTTTCTCCAATAAACCCAACTACGGCAATTCCTAAAGTAGAACCAGTATTGATTCCCATATAAAAAATCGAAAAAGCCTCGTCTCTTCGCCGTCCACCTTCAGGATATAATTCCCCAACAATAGAGCTAATATTTGCTTTTAAAAGTCCTGTTCCAAAAGCGACACTCGATAAGCCAAGATAAAAAATACTTGTACTGTGCGAAAGAGCTAAAATACCGTAACCCAAACTTATCAATACCCCTCCATAAAGGATTGATTTTTTTTGTCCTAAAATATTGTCTGAAATCCATCCTCCAGGAAGAGTTAATAGATAAACAGACGCCACATATAAGGCATAAATAGATGTCCCTTCGGTTTCTTCCAAACCCATGGCTCCTCTGGAAGTTGGGCTAATTAAAAATAATAATAAAATGGCACGCATTCCGTAGTAGCCAAATCTTTCCCACATTTCCGTGAGGAAAAGAACAAATAAGCCCATTGGGTGTCCAAAAAATTTCTTCTCTTGCATTTTATCTCGAATAGTTTAGGTTAGATATGTTTGTATTAAATTATGTCATTCTTCAA
>CAYUFZ010000420.1:0-1109 GCA_964444025.1 uncultured Emticicia sp. | reverse complement strand
AAAGAAACATAATTTATTTTAAAAATTGATGCGTTTTGACCTGAAAACTTTAATTTTTATAAAAAATCCACTTCGATAGCTCTTTGAAACTGGCTTTTTTCCCATACATCAAGATACCGACTCTGTATATTTTTGATGCAATAAATACCATTCCAAAGGTACTTAACAATAATAAAACCATAGAAAGGACAATCTCCCAAGCATCAACCCCAAAAGGCAAACGTGCCATCATGGTAATGGGCGAAGTAAAAGGAATGATGGAACACCAAAATAGTAATTTATTGTCTGCTTGTCCGGTTGTCATAAGACCAACCATATAGCCTGCCAATAGTGGCAACATAATCGGAAACATAAATTGCTGGGTATCTGTTTCGCTGTCCACTGCCGAACCAATTGCTCCATAAACTGAGGCATAAAACAAGTATCCAAAAAAGAAATAAAACAAAAAACAGCCAATGATTAATGGAATATTTAGGCTTTGAGAACTATTTAAAATCTTTTCGATTGGAGATGTTTCATTCGGATTGATGCTAGTGATGGCTGGCTTTGCTTCTTTACTTTTGGGAGTGGCTGAAATTTCTTTTTGAGCAACTTCAAGCACTTTTTTTGAACCAAAAACACTTGTTCCAAAACTTGTCAATACAAATGTCAAACTTATCCAAAGGGCAAATTGTGTCAAGCCGACTAAACCAACACCCAAAATTTTACCCATTAATAATTGAAATGGTTTGACTGAAGAAATGATTACTTCGACAATTCGATTGGTTTTTTCTTCAATAACTCCTCGCATGACCTGAACCCCAAAGCCTACCACCGTCGAGAACATCAATATTACGGTAATAGTCCCTAAAATAGTAGAAGCAAGTGTGTTTTGTTCTTTCTGCTCGCCCTCTTTGCTAACAATGACAACCTTCGAATTGACAGAAACATCAGCTGATTGCAAAATTTTTCGGTCTATCCCTGCTTGATTTAATTTGATTGAATTGTTTTGACAAAGGAGTTTCACCTTTTGACTTTGATTCTTTGCCATCTGCAGAAGGTCTTGCCACGATTCTTTACATTTATTAAAGTAAAAATACTTTTTTATGTATTAAAATTTAAATATTTAT
>CAYUFZ010000419.1:0-2259 GCA_964444025.1 uncultured Emticicia sp. | reverse complement strand
AATTGGTATGGATGGCAAAATATATATTGCTCATTCGATACCGCAATTGCCAATGCATTTTCGTCACAGTAGCTTTTTTGCAGGTGGTCCTGTGCTTTTTGCTGGGTTTATTTCGTTAAAACCAGACGGGAGTGTAATGACGATGACACGTAAAAGTGGACATTACCAACCCAGTTATGAGCATTTTTTATGGGTGCAGCAGTATTTAACCGACCTCGGATTTAAAGTACCTGAAAATATAGTAGATCGAATTGATTAGTGCTTATTTTTAGCACTAAGTAAAAAGGCAGGTTTCCCTGCCTTTTTTACGAAAATACAAATTTTAATATTTCGTACCGGTGTTTTAATATTACCAAATACGAATACGTTCGCCCGAATCGACAAACATTTTGTCGCCTTTTTTGCAATTAAAGGCTTCGTAAAAACCATCGATGTGAATCACTTGTTGGTTAATACGCTCTTTACCTAAAGAGTGTGGATCTGTTTTTAACTGGCGTGTGATATAGGATGGAGTAGCTACGTTACACCACATTCTTGCGTAAGCGATAAAAAACTTTTGCTTATCTTCTGTTGTTGCTTTTGAGTACAACTCTACCAAACGAGGAGCTTTTTCTTTTGGCAAATAAAAATAAGTATCCTTCAACCCAAGCGGTTCGATTACTTTTGTTCTCAAATATTCATCAAATCTCATTCCCGAAAGCACCTCTATCAAACGGCCCAACACATCAGTATTTAAGCCATATACAAATTGTGTTCCTGGGTCTGCCACCAAGGGTCGAGCGGCAATTTTATTGACCACATCTTTCAATACATCGCCTTCTGTTGAACAATAATAAGGTACTTTAAACTCTGGAAGGTCTTGCAACGGATACTCGTAAGGAATGCCTGCCGAATGGCTCAACAGTTGTCGAATAGTGATTTCAGATTTTGCTGGACGAACCACGTAATGATGCAATTGTTTTGAGTCAAAACTCTCCAATACTTTGGGATTTTTGAAAGCAGGAATGTACTTTGAGATGGGTTCGTCTAAAAAGAATTTACCTTCCTCGAAAAGCATCAACAGGCCGATGGTTGTCAATAACTTGGTTTGAGAAGCTATCCGAAAAATATCATCTTTTTTCAAGGGTGTTTTTTTTTCTAAATTACTAAAGCCAAAAGCTTTATTATGGACTATTTTGCCTTTTTTAGCAACAAAAGTAAGGATATTGGGAGCCACTCCTTCCTCTACGACCGACTGAAAATGTTTGTCTAAATTTTTGAGTTTCTCTGTTGAAAAACCAACCTCTTCGGGTGTTTTGGCAAACGTAAAGGATTGCTGAGCATGCAGCGGTTGAAGATGACTCAACAAATAAATAAGCGAAATAGATATAAATATTTTCTTCATGTTGAATAGTTTTTTCAAAAATACCAAAAAAAAGCCTGAATATATTCAGGCTTTAGATTATAAAATTCTATTGATGATATCTTCTACGGAAATACTTTCGGCTTCCGCTTTGAAATTTCTCACCAACCGGTGCCGTAAAACCGCCACCGCTACTGCCCGTACATCTTCTATGTCAGGCGAGTATTTGCCATTTATTAAAGCATTGCATTTGGCAGCTAAAATTAGATTTTGAGAAGCTCTTGGGCCTGCACCCCATTCCAAATACATATTTGTATCAGGGCTTGACATTTCTGAATTTGGCCTTGTTTTATGAACCAAACCAACTGCATATTCAATTACATTATCTGGCACCGGCACCCTCCGAACCAAATGTTGAAAATATAAAATCTCCTCCCCTGATAATACTTTTTTAACCACGTTTTTCTTATCTGAGGTTGTATTCTTAACAATATCCAATTCCTGCTTGTAAGAAGGATAATCCAACGAAACCATAAACATAAAACGGTCGAGTTGAGCTTCCGGAAGCGGATAAGTACCTTCTTGTTCAATAGGATTTTGGGTTGCTAATACAAAAAAAGGCTTTCCAATCGGATGTTTTTTACCCGAAACAGTCACGGCATATTCTTGCATTGCCTCCAATAAAGCAGACTGCGTTTTTGGAGGAGTACGGTTGATTTCGTCAGCCAATACAATATTTGCAAAAACAGGCCCTTTGATAAACCTGAAATTTCTTTCATTGTCCAAAGTTTCAGAGCCTAAAATATCAGATGGCATCAAATCTGGGGTAAACTGAATTCTATTAAAATCCAAATCCAGAGCAGAAGCGATTGTTTGAATTAACAAAGTTTTGAGCTTTATCTTGCCAGGCTGGATGA
>CAYUFZ010000418.1:1714-2265 GCA_964444025.1 uncultured Emticicia sp. | reverse complement strand
CCAAACTATCTTTTAAAATATAATTAATTTACTGAAAATGAAAAAATATCTTTTTGTATCATTTACCTTGTTGCTGAGTGCTTGTAGGGGTTTTTCTCAAGAAAAACAAAGCAAGGAGTCCGTGGATTGTCCGATGGAAAAAATAGTTAAAAGTGAGTCGGAATGGCAAAAAATATTAAAACCCGAACAATTTTATGTCACGAGAAAAGGTGGTACGGAGCGGGCATTTACTGGAGAATATTGGGATAATCATAAAAAAGGGGCATATCATTGTTCTTCTTGTGATTTGGCATTGTTTTCATCTGAAACAAAATTTGAATCAGGTACGGGCTGGCCAAGTTTTTGGCAACCAATCAATGCGTGTCATGTAGAAGAAAAAACGGATATATCCTTGGGTATGGAAAGAGTCGAGGTTCTTTGTCGAAGATGCCAAGCTCATTTAGGGCATGTATTTGAAGACGGACCAAAGCCAACAGGGCTAAGGTATTGTTTAAACTCTGTGTCGCTGAAGTTTTATCCAAAAAAGAAATAAATATTTGAAGCCCGAGAGG
>CAYUFZ010000418.1:758-1704 GCA_964444025.1 uncultured Emticicia sp. | reverse complement strand
AAATACACCAGAAGCCGTAACCTCCGCTCCCGCTCCAGGCCCCTTCACAACCAAAGGATTGTATTTGTACCTTTCTGTGGTGAATGAAACAATATTCTCAGAGCCAGATAAATTATAAAAAGGATGGTCTCGATTGACCGTTTTTAATCCAATGCTTGCTTCATTATTTTCTAAACTTGCTATAAATCTTAATACTTCTCCATTAGCTTCGGCATCGCCAAGCATTTGCTCAAATCTAGCATTATCTTTTTCCAATTCTTCAAAAAAAAGCTCAACCGAAGGAGCATTCAGACAAGCATCATTTAATAAATTAGTTAACTTGACATCACTTGGCTCCAATTGAAGACCCGCTTCTCTTGACAAAATCAGTATTTTCCTTGCCACATCTTGTCCGCTCAAATCATCACGGGGGTCAGGCTCTGTAAATCCCTTTGCCTTTGCTTCTCGTACAACCTCTACAAATTTATCACCAATTTTAAAATTATTAAAAATATATGCCAATGTTCCAGATAGTACTGCTTCAATTTTATTGATTTTATCTCCACTAGTAATTAATCCTTGCAAAGTATTGATGATGGGTAAACCTGCTCCAACATTGGTTTCATATAAAAATTTTGCCCCATGTTTTTGAGCTGCTTTTTGCAGGGTGGCATATTGCTCATACGAACCAGAATTGGCTACTTTGTTGGGTGTAACAATAGAAATACTATTGCTTAGCAATGGCTGGTAGTATTGAACAATATTTTTGTTGGCGGTACAATCCACGAATACACCATAAGGCAAATTGAGAAAAATAACCTCGTTTACAAAAGTACTAATATTGGCAATTTCGCCCTTTTCTTGAAGCTCATCTTTCCAAGTGTCGAGGTTGATACCCTCTTCATCAAAGAGCATTTTTTTACTATTGGAGATACCAATGAGCTTAATATTGAGATTTTTCCTCTCT
>CAYUFZ010000418.1:0-748 GCA_964444025.1 uncultured Emticicia sp. | reverse complement strand
AAGCTTTTTGTTCTTTTATTTGTCTCAACAATGTGCTTCCAATCAATCCTGTAGCACCCACTAAAAATAGATTCAAGGTTAAACCATCAACTTTGAAAAAAGTTTCATGAATGGCATTAAGGGCTTTACGAATATCCTTTTTGTTGATAACCACTGAGATATTTAATTCTGAAGAGCCCTGGGCGGTAGCCACGACATTGATGCCATTTTTGCCCAATACTGAGAATAACTTACCTGATGTTCCGAAGCTTGAACGCATGCCTTCACCTACCACAGCAATGACCGATAAATTATGTTCGATAGAAATACTATCCAACAAGCCCTGTTCTATTTCAGAGGCAAATCCTTCATCTAAAATTTCTTTGATTCCGTAGGCTGATTTTGGATCGACGGCAAAGCAAATCGAATGCTCGGAAGAGGCTTGCGAGATTAAAATGACGCTAATTTTATTGGCAGCCAAAATGGAGAATAATTTGGCAGAAACACCCGCAACCCCCATCATACCTCCTCCCTGTACATTTACCAAGGCAATGTCATCTATCGAAGAAATACCCGTAATCGAATAATCCTTGATACTGGCCGTTTTACTAACCAAAGTGCCAGGATGTTTATGATTGAAGGTATTTAAAATTTTTAAAGGAATATTTTTCTGAAAAGCGGGAGTCAGACTTGGTGGATAAATTACTTTTGCCCCAAAATGCGACAACTCCATTGCTTCGGCATACGTGATGGTTGGAATTGTAAAGGC
>CAYUFZ010000417.1:0-2269 GCA_964444025.1 uncultured Emticicia sp. | reverse complement strand
GTATAATTGACGTGGTGATGTTCTTCGTATTTATCTTTGATATTATTCAGAATTTCTATGGTTTCGTCGATAGATGTTGCCTCAACCATCACCATCTGAAATCTTCTTGCCAAAGCCCCATCTTTTTCGATGTATTGGCGATATTCATCAAGAGTAGTTGCCCCAATACATTGAATATCCCCCCTAGCCAAAGCCGGTTTAAACATATTTGAAGCATCTAGCGAGCCACTAGCACCACCTGCACCTACAATGGTATGAATTTCATCGATGAATAAAATCACATCCGGAGATTTTTCCAATTCATTCATCACTGCCTTCATCCGCTCCTCAAATTGTCCTCTATATTTAGTTCCTGCTACCAAAGAAGCCAAGTCCAAAGTAACGACACGTTTTCCGAATAAAATCCTAGAAACCTTCTTTTGCACAATCCTCAAAGCCAAGCCCTCGGCAATAGCCGTTTTTCCGACTCCCGGTTCACCGATTAAGATTGGATTATTTTTCTTACGACGAGACAAAATTTGAGCAACACGCTCAATTTCTTTTTCTCTACCCACGATAGGGTCAAGTTTTCCCGCCTCGGCAAATTTGGTCAAATCTCTTCCAAAATTATCCAATACCGGAGTTTTGGATTTTTCAGGGCTTTTTTGTTCACCCCTTTGTGAAAATCCCCCCGCATTCCCAAACATACGTTCATCGTCATCATCTGTTTCGGGGCGTTCCATAGAAGGTTTTTCTCCCGTCAGCTGATACTCCAGCATGTCTCTTGCTTGCTCATAATTCAGATGAAACTTCTGTAAAATTTGCCCACCAAGATTATCACCATCTCGAAGAATCGCTAACAATAGGTGTTCGGTACCAATTAATTGAGACTTAAAAATTTTAGCTTCTAAATGCGTAATTTTAAGTACTTTTTCAGATTGGCGAGTAAGCGGAATATTTGCCAAGTTCTTTACATTATTGGTAGCAGTACCTTTTGTGGCTTGCTCGATTGTCATTCTCAATTCATCGAGTTCCACCCCTGCCTCTCTCAACAAATTAAGAGCTATACCCTCACCATCCCTAATCATCCCCAAAATCAAATGTTCGGTTCCGATATAATCATGACCTAAACGAAGAGCCTCTTCGCGAGCTAAGGTAATGATTTCTTTAACTTTTTGTGAAAATTTAGGCTCCATTGAATAATATTTATAATTTACGATAATGGTGATTTCTATGCTGATTGATTTAAATTAAAATAAATTTACAAATATTTTAGCGTCATTATTTGCAATATAACGGTTTATTTGTAAAGAGTGTTCAATTTTTAATAGAATTTTTTAAAATTTCATCAGATTCATTTCCTTTACAAAACAACAAATCAATTATGGATAAATTTCCTACAAAATTACTGCCAAAATTTTGTCGATAAGGCTTCTCATGATACCCGAATGCTTCAAAATTTGTTCTTTTGGGGGAAATTTGCCCTCTGACATCAAATATTTTTTCAGAATATATTTTAGAGTATTCTTTTGTCTGACAAATTGTCTGTTTCCATCGCAACAAACGCAGACAAGTTGTCATCAAATCGTAATTAAAATCCCATAAAAACGAATATTTTTTTTGATAATGGCTCATCAAATAATCGGCATAAAATTCATAAAAAGGAGCTTTTCCATAGGCAGTTTGAATGGTACGCCAATGATGTTGTTGCCATTTTTGCGAATAATCTGGCTGAACATCTTTTATCAATTGCTTTTTATTTCCATCTAAAATAGGTATCGTCAATATTTCTATTTGATGAGGGCCCAAAATATATGCCCGATTTCGATACGTTTGTTTTTCATAAAACTCATTGCTTTCCAACATAATCTGAGGCATTGACGCAATAGCAGAAAAGTAGCAAATCGGTGGCAAATAAGCCAAATCGAGTAAAATAGTTTTTTTATCAATCTCATTCATAAAACAAAAAAACAAATTTTAGAAAAAAAATACAATTCATTTTACAAAAACCGTTATAAATTGCATGGTTTTTATTGAAATCGAACTTAGCATACACAATGAATAGATTGAATCGCTTATTTTTGTCATGGATACTTACTTTCCTATTTACCCTTCACACGTTGTTTGCTTTGGGGCAATCCGCTACAAAGAACAGCAACGAATACACCGTCTTTTTGATGGCAAAAGATGTCAATAGCCATATACAGCTACATCCAAAATTTTCGATTGTGACCCAAAAAGGAGGAAATGCCATTCCAATCAAAGAGCGTGATGGTAAATTCAGCTCCAT
>CAYUFZ010000416.1:0-2269 GCA_964444025.1 uncultured Emticicia sp. | reverse complement strand
ATTCTTAAAATTATTAATGCCTGTTATCGTTACTCTTCCTGGTATTGCGGCGTATGCTTTGTATCAAAAAGGGTTGTTCCAACAAGAAATGCTGGGGGCTGATGGTACTTTCAACCAAGACAATGCTTATCCGGTATTATTGAATCTTCTTCCTGCGGGCTTAAAAGGACTTTCTTTCGCTGCCTTGACAGCCGCTGTCGTGGCTTCTTTGGCGGGTAAAGCCAATAGTATTTCGACTATTTTCACGTTAGATGTTTTCAAAAATTATTTTGCAAAAGACATGAGTGAAAAAAATCTCGTCATTGTCGGAAGGGTTGTTATTGTTGTGGCGATGATTTTGGCAATTGTCATTTCTCCATTCATGGGAATCGAGAAAAAAGGGGGATTTCAGTTTATTCAAGAAATGACTGGGCTTTTATCACCGGGTATTTTTGCTGCCTTTATCATGGGCTTTTTCTGGAAACGTACCAATTCTGCTGGAGCATTATTTGCTATTGTAGGAGGATTTTTGATTGCCTTCTCCATGCACCTGAATGTTTTACCAGGAGCCAATTGGGCAGAAGTTCCTTTCTTAGACCGTATGGGCTGGGTATTTCTAATCTGTATTTCGGTGATGTTTATTTTAGGCTTTGCTCTTCCACAAGAAAATAAAGGATTGGAAATAGATGCGTCTATGTTCAAACCTTCTCGTACTTTTACCATTGGGGCATCCATCGTATTAGTTGTGATTGTATTCTTGTATTCTTATTTTTGGTAATTATTCCTTCTTTTTTATCAAATTCGATGGGCTGCCCACCTAAATTGGGCAGCCTTTTCTTATCTCAAAATGATGAAAATAATTATTTTCTAAGCCTTTTTAAATCCAATTGTGTACTTTTGCAATTGAAAACCATTCACATTCATTTAATCAAAGCTAATTATTTCATGAAAATTGCTGCCATCGATATTGGTTCAAATGCCGCTCGAATGCAAATATCCTCAGTTCTAATCAACAAAGGCAAGGTGACATTCAAAAAGGTGGAATATGTTCGATTTGCCCTCCGTTTGGGTTTAGATGTTTTTAATACAGGCAGAATTTCATACGAAAGTGAAGCACGGATTAAGAAATTGCTACAAGCATACCAACTTTTAATGGAGTTGCACGAGGTAGATGCCTACATGATTTGTGCCACAAGTGCCATGAGGGAGGCAGAAAATGGCGAAAATATTGTGGAACGCATCAAAAATGAAATCGGTATGGAAATTCATCTCATCGATGGCGAACAAGAGGCTGAATTAATCAACAATGTCATCGTCACTTTGCTCGACTCCGAGCAGACTTACCTTCATATTGATGTGGGTGGAGGCAGTACAGAACTCAATATTTATCGAGGTAAAGAAAAAATAGCAGCAAAATCATTCAAAATTGGTTCTATCCGTTTACTCGAACACAAAGAATCTCCAGATATTTGGAAAAAAATGCAACTTTGGGTAAGAGAAAATATGCCTCAAAACCTTGAGGCAATGGCAATCGGAACTGGTGGAAATATCTCGAAACTTTTCAATATGATTCCTCATAAAAAAGAGAATAAAGCCTCGTTGCAAAGCATCGAAACCATGCGAAATTATATCGATAATTTTACAATCGAAGAACGCATGAACAGGCTTCAACTCAATGCCGACCGTGCCGACGTGATTGTCCCGGCATCGGATATTTATATTTCTGTCATGAAATGGGCAGGTACAAACGAAATTATGGTGCCTGATTTGGGACTAAAAGATGGTATTTTGAATTTGGTGTATGAAACATTGGTCAATGAAGAAGAATAAAAGGCATTGAAAAAAATAATCAACATATTACAAAAAATATATTTATGGAATACGACAGTCTCTTTGTACCATGTACTGAGAATACTTTGGAAAAAAATCATTACTTTTGATATTGACCAACGAGCAGCATCGGTTTCATATAGCTTTATTTTGGCTGTTTTTCCAGGAGTAATCTTTTTATTTACGCTGATTCCGTACGTGCCTGTCGAAAATTTAGATAAGTTAATCATGAATCTGCTTCGGGATACCATGCCCAAAGGAATTTACGATAATATTTCGAGTACCATCGAAGATATTGTCAGCCATCGCCGGAGTGATGTTCTTTCTTTCGGCTTTTTTATGACTGGTTTTGCAGCTACCAACGGCATGATGGCTCTGATGCGGGCTTTTAATATGGCTTTGCATATTCAAGAAAAACGCAATTATTTTAAGGCTAGACTTATTGCTCTTTTTCTTACTA
>CAYUFZ010000415.1:0-2274 GCA_964444025.1 uncultured Emticicia sp. | reverse complement strand
TGAGAAAATATACAAAAAATAGAATGATTTGGCTGCGTGCCACGGGTTCTACGCTTATTTCGCAGTTGGTGGATAGTTATGTAGTGGTATTTATTGCTTTTTATGTGTTTAATAATTGGACACTAACAGAGGTACTTTCAACGGGTACTAATAATTATTTGTATAAATTTGCGGTGGCTGTGATATTAACCCCATTGGTCTATTTGGCTCATTATCTGATTGATAGGTATTTGGGAAAAGAACATGCCCACAAGATTATTGACGAAGCAACTTTTACACCTATGTAGGGGAGGGGAATTTTCTCTCCCTTTTTCACCAATTTTCATAACCCTCTATGAGGCTAAATTTACTATTTGGTTCGAAGTTTTTCCATAAAATCGTTGTAATTTTGCGGATTATTTCAAACCCCTCGTTGTTTCTTTCCCACGATTCGTCTTGCTGGTTTTTGGTAATAATTGAGTAAACATAATCGCCATGTGGGGCATGAATCACTGCGGTTTCTGAGCGAGAACGGTTGACTGCTCCGTTTTTACTAATTGCTTTGATACTCGACGGAATTTGAGAAAGCCCTTCACTGTCCCAATAATTTCGCCCTAAATTTCGATACATTCGGTCAGAGGCATCTTTGGTAAAAACTTCTCCATTTCTAAGTTTGATGAAAATCGTTGCCATTTCTCTCGGAGTCGTTTGTCCCCAACCATACAAAGTGCGATTATTTTCTCTGCCAGGAGTTCTTGAATTTACTCGTGTATGAAGAAGTCCCAAAGAATCCATCAAAACATTGATTCGTTTTCCGCCACCTGCAAGGGCTTGTAACCACAAACTGCCCGTATTATCACTAACAGTGCACATCAGCATCATCACCTCATTCAATGGAATATTTGTTCCGTTTTTTAGAGAACCAACTATTCCGTCATCGTACTTTAAACTATCCGAATATTGAAGAATTTGGTCGTATTTTAACTCTTTTTTGAGGATTTTGTCGAAAGTTCCTATCATGATAGGAACCTTAATCATACTTGCTGTCGGAAAAATCGAATCCGCTTGAATGTTGACCGTTCGGTTGCTTGAAAGATGCTTGACATAAATCCCAATGTCACCTCTGAAGTCTTTAATAACTTCGTGAATCTCTTTGCTTAGGCGTTTGTCTTGTTTTTCTTGGGCAAATGCCCATCGGTACTGACAGACAAATACCATAAAAAAGAGGATAGGGTAGGGTGCTATTTTTTTCATATTTTTTGTGCTAAATTACAAAAATTTTAAGAATCGCTCGATTTGGCATCATCATTATTGATTTTCTTTTTATTTTTTTGGCTTTTCTCTTCTGTGAAATTCATTTTCCCAAAATTATAATTGAAACTAAACCTCAATCCTCGATTATAAACATTTCGGGTGTAATTAGAAGTAAAACTTGGGTCGGAAGTAACATTCACGATACTCAAAGTTCTTGAAAACGGATTGTCAATACCTAAATTTATCGTAGCTTTTTTCTTGGCAAATTCTTTTTTCAATCCTAAATTATAGTATCTATATGCTCCCGCATATCCTTGCAATTGAATTTGTGGACTGCCCATATACCCGAACCCTTGTACTGCCCATCCTTTTTCAAAGCTAAAGGAGGTATTAAAATTGAAATTTTTATTCCAACCGCTATTTTGTAAAGCAACAACTGTATTAATGTACTGATTTTCTTGGAGAATCGGTAAAATAATATTACCCGTTAATAAATTATTCACAAAATTGATTCCTCCTCCAATTCTAAATTTTTGTGATGGCTGAAGATGGATGTATAAAGAAGTTCCGTAAAAATTAGATTGACCAATGTTTTCAAACGAAGAGGTTATCACGCCCGATTCACTGATATTACGGACTGTCGAAATACCGTTGTTGGTAAATCTTCTGAAAAGTGATACATTGACCGAATTTGATTTGAAATAGGTATTGTAATTCATTTCCAAACTATGGCTCAATTCGGGTACTAAAAGAGGATTCCCTTTGGATACATTGAGTGGGTCTAAATAATTGACAAAGGGATTGAGATATTCTAGCGATGGTCTTTGTATTCTTTGATTGTAATTAAGACGTATTTTATGATTTTTTGCAATTTCTTTCGAAACGGTCACCGCTGGAATAAGATTTTGATAAGGGGCAATGACAAGGGGATTTTTTTCATTTTGAAAGTTTGCTTTGATTTGGGTACTTTCATATCTTAAACCTAGTTTTAGTCCCCATTTATGGCTAAAATTGAACAAAGCAGAAATATAGTTGGCAAAA
>CAYUFZ010000414.1:0-2282 GCA_964444025.1 uncultured Emticicia sp. | reverse complement strand
ATCTTTCATCCATCGTTCAGGTGTAATTAAAGGAAAATCCGTACCAAAAAGCATCCGATTTTTGAGCATTGTATTGGCATATTGAACCAACTGCTTTGGAAAATATTTTGGAGACCAACCACTCAAATCAATGTAAACATTCGGTTTGTGCATGGCTACGGAAAGAGCCTCATCTTGCCAAGGCCAACTCGGATGAGCGATAATAATGGGACAATCCGGAAAATCAATAGCCACATCATCTAAGTGCATTGGATTGGAATATTCTAATCGTAAACCTCCTCCCCCTCTAACGCCCGAACCATAGCCCGAATGTCCTGAATGAAACAGCATCGGCAATTTATACTCAGCAATAACCTCATACAAATGATACGCCATTTTATCTTGTGGATAAAATCCTTGAACAGTCGGATGAAATTTGAATCCTTTTACTCCGTAATTCTCAATCAAGTCACGGGCTTCTCTGGCACCCATTCTTCCTTTATGTGGGTCTATGCTCGCAAAAGCAATCATTACGTCATCGTTTTTCAAAGCTGCCTCGGCAACTTCTATGTTAGGGATACGTTTTTTACCCACTTCGTGTTCTGAATCTACCGTAAACATCACAAAAGCCAAATTATTTTCACGATAAAAATCAGCCGTTTCTTGAATCGTCGGACGTTTATCAGATTTGAAATATTTTGCAAAAGCAACATCAAACTCCGGGCGGTAATCGTCGTGCGGTTGGCAACAAGACACCTCCGCATGCGTGTGTACATCTATCGCTATTACCTTGTCAATATCTATCATTTTTTGAATTATTTTATTCTAAAAATCCTGCTTTAACTTTATTACCTGTTTTTACCCAATTTCGCAATTCATCAAAAACTTTTCCGGTTTGTTCGGGAGAAAACGCACAATGAGCTTGTCCATTGGTATATTTTACGGTAAAATAAGCATCTTTTCCTTGTTTATGCACCATATTTTCAAAATTTACGACACTATATGTAGGAGGAATAAGCTGGTCGTAAATGGTATGCACTAATAATGTTGGTTTATCGATATTTCCAGTTCTATCATATTTTCCAAAAATCACCTCTGGATTAGCAGTAGCCGCTAATCTTTCGGCTTTGGCATTTACTAATAAATCATTGGGGAAACCCGTATAAACGGTATTTGTATTATCGAAAGGATTTCCTTTGGCTTTTTGAGCCAAATCTCTCAAAACATTTTCATTGAAGAATAAAGCAAATGGTAAGTCTTCTATTTTCAAGTCAAATCTTTTCGCAAAAGCCACCGCCAACACCGAGTCTTTTTCCATCAATGCTTTTTTAATTGCCGTTGCTTTGGCAAACATTGTCCGAGAATTTTGTGCCTGATAAGGTTTATTCAAATCGAAAATAACATTCAGTGGCGTAACAATACCTGGAAAAAGCCCATTGAACGTTGCGTACATATCAAACTCTTTTCGACATTGCAAATAAGGACGACTCGACAGCGGGCAAAGAGGCAATCCCCCTTGGTAATTTTTGCCGTAGTTTTCGAGCATGGCTAAGGTTACCCCCCCTCCCATCGAATGACCAACCATAAAAGTTGAATCAGGTTTTCCGTATTTATTTACAAAAAATTGGCGTAAAGCCTCGGTATCATCTACCCCCTGAGCTAAGGCAAATCCTTGGTATTGATAATCGGAAGCAGCTACGGCAAAACCCCTTTCTAAAAAAGGAGACATTCGTTTGATAAAATCAGGGTTTTTGCTCTGCAATGGGCTTCCCATAAATTCATAGCCATGGGCATACATGACCAATTTTCCTTTCCAATTTTCAGGAAAAATAATCCGGTATCTAGCCCCCTCAATGGCTCCCGAATCAATTTTAGAAATATTTTGAGCCAAAGCACTCCAGCTCAATAACATCAACAAAGCTATTTTTTTCATCGTTTCAGAATTTTAAATCATCATTGAAAAAGCCCCTCAAAATCAAAGACCTTGAAGGGCTTCAGTAAACAGAAAGAATTTGAACTTCAATATCTTAGCTTTCTCCCCAAACTTTGATTGCCGTATTGACCACCAACTCGATTTTTCTCCATTGGTCGTCTTCCGTCAAATCATTTCCGTGATGAGTAGAAGAAAACCCACATTGTGGACTCACACACATATTTTCGAGCGGCATGTATTGAGCAGCCTCATCGATTCTTTTGCACAAATCATCAATATTTTCTAATTGACGTACCTTTGAAGAAACAATACCCACCACCACTCTTTTGTTATTTGGAACAAATCGTAATGGTGCAAAATCGCCAGAACG
>CAYUFZ010000413.1:0-2288 GCA_964444025.1 uncultured Emticicia sp. | reverse complement strand
ATCTTCCTTAATGGCAACGGCTATTTTAGAATCCGCTGTGCCATAATACAAAAACCACTTGTCTTTGAAATTGACCAGCCCTTCCGCAAAAACCACATGATTTACTTGTCCTTCCAATTCATAAGGCTTGTCGGGCTGTAAAAAGAAAGTATTGCATCTTTTGATAATTTGCGAAGGGTCTTGCTTGTCGAATAATACCTGCCCTGTGCGGTAGGCATTGTTTAAATCTTTACTTTTCTTTTCAAATCCTTTATTGGCACTATTATAAATCAAAAAGATACCTTTAGGTGTCAGAAAAGCCGCTGGCCCAGGCTCCACTAGTCGGCTATCAAAATTATCTGCCCGAGGACGAAGAATAGGCAAGGGTTTTCCAGAAGCATCTTCCAGAATATCCCAATCTCTTAGATTATTAGAGCTGGCAAGATATAAATTGGTATCTCCCCAATACATCCAATATTTTCCGTTTATTTTAGTAGCTATAAATCTTTCTCCCTCTTTTTTGCAGACAATAGCACCAGATTTTGACCATAAATTTCTATATTTTGGATTTTTGAAAGCCAGACCCGCTTTTTTCCAAATTTGTAAATTTTCAGAAGATGCCACACAAAGCCTGGCCGTTTTTCCGTCATAAGCAGTATAAGTTAAGATATAATCTCCCTCTTCTGTTTCGACCAATCGGGGGTCTTCACAGCCACCAGGATATTCATACTTTTTCATGAAATCATCTGCTGGGAAAAAAATAGGTTTTGTCTGACGCTTAAAATGAATGCCGTCATCGCTAATTGCCAACCCTAATCGAGAAGTACCCTGTACAATTTCGAGGGAATCTTCTGCCCGATAAACCATATATACTTTCCCGTCCCGAACAATAGCGGAAGGGTTATATACATCTTTTGCTTCCCAATGGATATTTGTTTGGGAAATGGGGTCAAAAAAAGTTGTCGTATCCACAGCACCTAAAATCGGATTAGCTGAATCTAATTTAATGAAGGGTATAAGCTCCCAATTTTCATCAGATTGCTTACAAGAAGCCAAAGCAAATAGTGCTAATATGAAACTTTTTTTCATAGATTTGTATAATTGACTAAAATTTTTCTAAATATAATTCAATAATCAACAAGCGACAAATTTTTTAAATGTATTAACAAGATGAAATTTTTAAACACACTCATTTTTTTCTTTATTTACACTGTCATTATCGCTCAAAACCAATTGCTTATGATTGGTGGAGGAGATAGAACTCCTGATGTTTTGGCAAAAATTATTGAGACTCATGCAAAAGACAAGCCAAACATTCTGATTGTCCCATGGGCAAGCGGAGAGCCAGAAGAATCTTATCAATTTATTAAATCTCAATTGGCTGCCATTTCTGATATTCCAATTATTTGTGCCCCATTTGCCCCTCTTGATGCTGAAAAAAAAGCAAAGCTGATGCAACAACTCTCTCAGGCAGGAGGTGTTTTTTTCTGTGGAGGTGACCAAAATAGAATCATGGAAGTACTAAAAGACGAAGAAATTTATGCTAAAATGCACCAACTTTATAATCAAAATATTGCTTTTTCGGGTACAAGTGCTGGAACAGCCATCATGTCGGAAGTGATGATTACGGGAGAGGGAGATTTTAAGGTCATTGATGCCAACAAAGTAGAAATAAAAAAAGGCTTAGGCTTGATGAAAAATTTGATTGTTGACCAACATTTTATCAAGCGGCAAAGACAAAATCGATTAATCGGGCTAATTTTTAAATATCCCCAATTGTTGGGTGTAGGCATCGATGAGGACACCGCCTTTTTTGTGAAGGACAATCGCTTTGCAGAAGTTTTGGGAGATAGTCAGGTGATGATTTTTGAAATAGGCAAACATTCCGACGAAATGAAATTTGTGATGCTCCGGAAAGGCGAAAAATATGATTTGAAAAAACATAAAAAACGATAAATACCCTCGAATACGAATCTCTTTTTCGATACAAATTCGTCCTTTTTGTGTCACTTTCAATATTTAAGTTTACCTTTGCAATAAATTATTGAAATCAAGATAATGACAGAACGTTATATGCAGCGAGGCGTATCTGCTGCCAAAGAAGATGTGCATAAGGCCATTGAAAAGCTTGATAAAGGCCTTTTTCCAAAAGCTTTTTGTAAAATTTCTCCGGATACATTGGGCGGAGATTCTGAGTATTGTAATATCATGCACGCCGACGGTGCTGGCACAAAGACCTCTTTGGCATATTTGTATTGGAAAGAAACGGGAGATATTTCGGTTTGGAGAGGAATTGCACAAGATTCGAT
>CAYUFZ010000412.1:0-2304 GCA_964444025.1 uncultured Emticicia sp. | reverse complement strand
TGTCGGTTGGTCGTCCCTTGAATATTATTTCAAATTTGAATATCAGCGTCACAATGGGGTTTGAGCTGAATGACAATTTAAGAAATAAATTTAAGTTTTTAGATGACCCCAAAATACCCAAAAAGGAGGTGAACCAAACCTGTGAAAGATGTAGCTTGTTTGATTGTAAAGACCGGGTTGCCGCTCCAATTATTTTACAGAGAAAACGCCAAACAGAAAATATGAAAAAGGCTTTAAAAGAAATGGGAGCTTGAAATATTCCATCGGAAATTAATAATAAAATTTAAAATTTAGAGTTTATAAATAAAAACATATAACAATTTATGATGCTACTAACTATTTTGCTTCAAGCTGATTCTAGTGCAGTTGCCGCCGCTACCGCATCCTCTTCTATTAATTATTTGGAATTATTATTGAAAGGTGGGGTAGTGATTTATCCTATTTTACTTCTTCTTTTTATTAGTATTTTTTATATTTTTGAAAGGTTTCTATTTATAAGAAATGCCTCTACGATTGATTACGGCTTTTTACGTTCTTTGAAAGACAATATATTGAGAGGTGATTTGCGAACTGCTGCCACTTTATGCAAATCGACTAATTTGCCAATCGCTAGAATTTTGGAAAAAGGGATTACCCGAATTGGCCGACCTGTCAAAGATATTGAAAGTGCCATGGAAATACAATCAAATTTAGAGATTTCCAAAATGGAAAAAAATATGGGTTATTTAGGTCTAATTGCTGGTGTTGCTCCTATTTTAGGGTTTGTTGGTACAATTTTAGGGATAATTCGTATTTTTTATGACATCGGAACTACGGGTAATTTTACTATAGAGATTATCGCTAATGGATTATATGAAAAAATGATTTCGTCTTGCTCTGGTTTGGTTGTTGGATTGATTGCCTATATTGGTTACCATGGAATCAATATGATGATTGATAAATTTGGCATTTTACTTCAGGCAACTGTAATGGATTTTCTTGATACTTTGAATGAGCCTGTTAAATAATCTCTTGCTTTAAACAACATACAATATGAAATTGAAACGACAAAGACGGTTTGTAGCAGAAGTTTCAACAGCTTCCCTCAATGATATCATGTTTTTTTTATTGTTGTTCTTTTTGATAATTTCTACCCTTGGCAACCCAAATGTAATCAAGCTTTTGCTGCCAAAGTCATCAAAATCTACACATGATGTAAGTAAGCAACCGATATCTTTGACCATAACTAAAGATAAAGTTTATTATATTAATAGTACTCCTATTCCTTTTCCTCAATTAGAAGAAAAGTTGATGGCAGCAGTTAGTGGAATGGAAGAGCCAACTGTCGTGTTAAGAGCAGAAAGCTCGCTAACCGTACAAGATTTAGTAGATGCAATGTCTTTGGGAGCAAAACTGAAAATCAGAATGGTATTAGCTACCGAATTAACGAAAGATTAATTTTAAAAAATAGAGGCATTAGCCTCTATTTTTTAATTGAATATATACCATCTTCTTTAATAAGTATTTTTTTCTGCTTATATAACAGTCCAACAGCTTTTTTATAGGTTTTCTTACTCATTTCCAAGCGATACATGATGTAATTGGGGTCAGAATAATCTGTTAAATCCAAAAATCCTTGATTTTTTTCTAAAGTTTCTATAATTTTCTGAGCATTGTCGTCAATGCTATCGTATCCAATCTTTTCTAAACTTACATCAATCAAATTGTCGGGTCTAATATTTTTAATATAGCCTTTGGTTTGAGTCCCCAATTTTACTCGCCTGAAAACTTCATTTCCATAAATGAGTCCATGAAATTTATTATTAATTATTGCGTTCAATCCTAGATTCGTCTCAGAATATACCAATAACTCAACTTGGTTTCCTCTCTTTAGTTCATCTACCTCTTTGCTGATAAATTTATTTATTTTGCAAGAGCCTACCAAACGATTGGTAAGTTCGTCTAAATAAAGATATACAATGGTAGAATCTCCTTCTCGAAGTCTATTACTATTTTGCTCACGAAATGGTATTAATAAATCTTTTTCAAGTCCCCAATCAACAAATGCTCCGATATTACTGACAGCACTTACCCGAAGATAAGCAAATCCGTTTAGTTTTATTTTAGGCTCAAGTGTGGTAGCGATGACTCTATCCTCTGAGTCTCTATACAAAAATACTTCAATAGTGTCTCCAACATTTGCATTTTCAGGAATATATTTATTGGGAAGAAGAACATCATTTCCTTCTTCATCTCCTAGATACATTCCGACACTTGTTCCTCTTAATATTGTTAAAATATTTGTTTGTCCTAATTGAAGCATAG
>CAYUFZ010000411.1:0-2306 GCA_964444025.1 uncultured Emticicia sp. | reverse complement strand
GCTAACTCAATAACGAAAATAAAGGTTTAACAATTATGTTTGCAACGCAATAGACAAAAAGGCTTTATTTTGCGACTTATTGAGACAAAATCCCATGATAAAAGCTGTTGTTCACGAGGATACCCAAACATAACACACTCGCTACTAGAGCTAATTTTAATGAATGGGCAGGTGACAGTCAAATTATAAGTCAACAAAAAATAAAAAAAAGAAACTTCACATAAAGTAAAATGCTATAACCGTTACGAAAATACTACTTACAAAAGTATTGGAGACATTATCGAAAGTTGGATTGTGCAAGCAATAAAAGACAAAGAATTAGCCAACATTTCAGACCATATTTGAAAATCATTTTGAAAGTATCAGATTTCAAGAGTTTTGATGCTATATTGGCTCAAATATTTCTGTCAAAAAATCAACAATTAAGCATCACTTTGTCCCGATTCTCTTCAATAATTCATCAGAATATTGCTCACTTATTGGTACTAAATGTGTTCCTATGGTTATTTTTAAATTTCGAATGGACTCTATTTTATCTAAGGCAACAATAAAAGACTTGTGGATTCGCATAAAAGGCAAGCTAGCAAATTTTTCCTCTATACTTTTCATGGTCATGCGGGTGATAACGGGTCTTGATTGATTGTTAAGAAAAATTTTAACATAATCTTTTAGCCCCTCAATGAATAGAATATCAGAATATTTGATTTTTACAAGCGAATATTCTGCATTGACAAAGAAATGCTCCTCCACCATATTTTTGACAGGAGAGAGTGCATTTTGCTTTAACTGATACAATTCGTTGGCTTTATTACAAGCTTTTAAGAATCTCTCAAAAGAAACAGGTTTTAATAAATAATCCACTATATCCAACTCAAATCCCTCCAAAGCATATTGTTCGTATGCTGTAATAAATATCACCATCGGATTCGTGACCATACTCTTGATGAACTGAACGCCAGTAATACCAGGCATTTGAATGTCTAAAAATATCAAATCAATCGAACGATTTTCATTTTTTTCATTCTGTATCAGCTCAATGGCTTCAAAGGCATTTTTGCGTTTACCTACCAAATGCAAATAAGGTACTTGTAAAATATTATCTTCGAGTAAATCGAGAGCCAGAGGTTCATCATCTACCGCAATGCAACGAATATTCATGTTTAATTGGATTTATTTATAATTTAATGCCAATTCTGTAATAAATTGGTTATTTTCCTCCACAATGGTCAGTTCATACTGATTTGGATACAACAATTCCAATCGTCGTTGTACATTACTCAAACCAATACCTGAAGAAGAATCTTTTTGTTCTTTGTGATGCTCTAAACTAAATTTATTTGCCACCCGAAATAAAAGTTTTTCGGGTGTAGATTCCAAATGAACCGAAATATACGGTTTTTCTATCATTCCTACCCCATGTTTGAACGCATTTTCGACAAAAGGTATCAAAAGCATTGGCTCAATTTTTTTATCGGCAACCAAATTTTCCACCACAAACTCAATATACACATATTCACCAAAGCGGATTTTTTGTAAATCTATATAATTACTCAAATATTTTATCTCATTTTCCAAAGAAATCTGCTTGTCGTCTTTTTCGTAGAGCATATATCTCAACAAATCAGACATTTTAAGCAAGACAGGCTCGACTTGGTCTGATTTTTTTCGATTCAAAGACACAATGCTATTTAATAAATTGAACATAAAATGAGGGGAAATCTGCGACCTCAAAAAAGACAATTCGGATTTTAGTCGTTCTCTTTCGTTTTCATGCTGTAATTCTTGCTGACGCTGATAATCTGAAAAAAAGCAATAAGAAGCACTAATGCCAAACACATAAAAATATTGAATGAAAGAATTCAGATAAAACAAACTTAGATTGATATCATCTGCTCCGACAAAAGTAACCCTGACCCAAAATCTTAGAAATATTAATAGAAAAATAACGGCAATCAACACTAAGAAATACCTGATGGGTAATTTTTTTTTGTAAATATTCGGAAACAAATATTCAGAATTAAAGTAAAACAAAATAATCGAAGAAATAGACACAAAAGCCCAGTAAATTGGGTTTAAAAACGCATTTACCCTCGACTTTGTGATTTCGCTTTGTATGGCGTTCAGGACAGGCAATGAAGTATATGCCAGCCACAAAACAATATGTAAGACCGAAAATAAGTAACGATTTTTAAACACAAGTCTGGACATGAATCGATGTATTTTTAGTAAAAACAAAAATTTTCTTAATTGTTATTCTCAATCAATTGTCATCATCAATAAAACGAACAATAAATGCGGCAATAAAC
>CAYUFZ010000410.1:0-2349 GCA_964444025.1 uncultured Emticicia sp. | reverse complement strand
GGCGATGGATTGAACGATGCAGGAGCTCTACGACAAAGTAATGTTGGCATTGCAATCACAGAAGACATCAAAATATTTTCACCAGCCTGTGATGCCATATTAGATGCGTCTAATTTTGACAAATTATCAAAATTCATTCGATTTAGTAAAATCTCCTTAAATATTGTCAAAGCAAGTTTTATTTTGTCATTGGTTTATAATTTTTTTGGTATATCATGGGCAGCTACGGGCCAACTTTCACCTGTTTTGGCGGCAATTTTTATGCCGCTGAGTTCGATTAGTGTTGTTCTTTTTGCCGTTGGTTTGACCTATCTTTTTGCATCTTTTCATTCATTAAACAAATCTTCACTATGACAGTCATTATTTTATTAGCCATTTTGGCAATAACGGTCGCCTTTGGATTTTTGGTCGCATTTATTTGGGCGACAAAAAATGGTCAGTTTGACGACACCGTGACCCCCGCTATTAGGATATTATTTGATAATCAAAACAAAACAGAGAAAAAAGAGAAAAAAAATTGACAAAAATCATATTTGTTAATACCTATTCTCATGTTGTAATCGGAATAGGACTCATACCTTTGGCATATTAACAGCCATACAAGTATGACACTCCAAAAGATTTTACTTCCGACAGATTTTTCCGAAGCTTCCAAAAAAGCAATTCACTATGCCTTGACGCTTTTCAAGGGAAAACCCTGTGAATTTACCATATTATACACATTTACGGCAAATACCGAGCCAGACATTGCCATATATTTAATCGAAGAAATTAGGAAAAATGCAGAGAAACAAATGAAGAAATTTGTGGCAGAATTAGTACATTTTGATTCTGATGCCCAAAATCATGTTTTTCAGCCCGAAATTATTCCCTTGCCCTTGAGTGGAGCGATTGATTTACTTTCAGAAAAAAACGAATTTGCCTTGATTGTCGTCGGAGCTAGTGGTCAAGGACAAAATGTACGTTTGGGTAGTTCTGCCACAGATATTATCCGAAATATTGCCATTGAAACCTTGGTTATCCCCTACCATGTAAGCTTTAATCCACTGAAAAACATTGTCATTGCCTTAGATTCGCATGACATTTCTGATGAAAAAATCTTCGACAAACTCATCAGCTTTTTGGATCAAGCCAATGTCCGAATAACCTTACTGAGCATATTACAAGAAAGACAACAAGAATCCATTACCCCCAAAGCAATAGAAAAAAGCCTAGAAGGTTTTAAGATAAACAAATCGATTATCAAAAATAACGACATTGAAAAAGGAATTAAAGATTATATTGAACTTCATAGAGTCGATTTGTTGGTGATGATTTCAAGGCATCATTCTTTGTTAGATGTCATATTTAATAATAGTATGACCAGAAAATTAGCTTATCACCCATTGATTCCCTTGCTAAGTATTCCTGACGAATCTAGCGAAGAAACCTTTGCAGACGGACCAATTCCCATTTTTTAACCCCATTTCCAATGACCATGACGAATACAAAATTATCCCAAGTCGCACGTGTACATTTTGAACACCGATTATGGAAAAATGAACTAGAGGCAGCTCAACAAGAAACAGAATTTTTCCAAAATATACTACAAGAATTAAAAACTCGCACCATCCATGACACACCTAATTCATTGAAAGTGGCAAGTTTTTGTAAACAATTCCAGCATTATGAGCGGCTCATACAGCGTTTATTGACGGAGATTCAAAACATAGAAAAAGAAATCGCCGAGAGCTATTCAGTGGGTGTTTTTTATGGAAAAGAACAAAAAAAAGACCATCAATATTTGACAGAAGAAATGAAATACTTTGAATTTGATTATCGGGAAAACAAAAACACATTCAAGCAATTTATCAGTGAATACGAGAAGTCAATCAGCTAAAATTATGACCAATGTCATATTTATCATAGACCCCTATCATGTTTTTGGTAGGGGTCTGCTTGTAATTTTACACCCGTAAAAAGAGCTTACTGGTCGATTCTATGAATGTCTGGAACTCAATTCAATACAAACTAATTCTAAACTTAATTTATGCGATTATTTGCCAAACCTTTATTTAGTAACGACTCACATTCAGGAGGTGGAGGCGTACTTGAGGGTTTTTATTACGACAATAAAGTAGTAAAAGCTTTTATGATTGCCACTGTTATTTTTGGTGTTGTCGGGATGTTGGTTGGACTCACCGCCGCACTCGAGTTGGTATGGCCAAGTGTCAATCTAGGCATTCCATTTACAACATTCGGTAGAATCAGGCCCTTGCATACCAATGCTATTATATTTGCCTTCGTGGGAAATGCCATGTTTGCAGGGATATACTATTCAATGCCAAGATTATTAAAAACCCCTATGTT
>CAYUFZ010000409.1:1386-2366 GCA_964444025.1 uncultured Emticicia sp. | reverse complement strand
ATTAAAGTGACTGCTGAAAATCAATTCATGGTTTGGGGGATTGTCATCAATGTCATAAAATTCTTCTAAAATGTATGCTCTCCTTGATTGTAATAATTTTTACGCCTCATGTGAGCGAGTGTTTCAACCACAGCTCAACAATCAGCCAATCGTAGTACTTTCCAATAACGATGGCTGCGTAATAGCCCGAAGCAATGAAGCAAAAGAATTAGGAATCCCGATGGGGACTCCAGCGTTTGAGTACCAAGAATTATTCGACACCAAAAATGTACACGTTTTTTCGGCAAATTTCCCACTATATGGCGACATGAGTACTCGGGTGATGTCAATTTTGAGTGAATTTGCACCTGAAGTAGAGATATACAGCATCGACGAAGCTTTTATGAATTTTGCTGGTATTTTGGGAAATGTAGAAGAAATATGTAGGCAAATAACCCAAAAGGTGACACGTTCCACAGGCATACCAGTCAGCATCGGAATAGCACCTACAAAGTCATTGGCAAAAGTAGCCAATAAGATTGTCAAAAAATTCCCAAAAGAAACAGGAGGTATTTATCAAATTAATTCCGAAGAAAAGAAAAACAAAGCCCTAAAATGGCTAAAAGTCGAAGATATCTGGGGAGTCGGGCGGCAACATTCCAAGAAATTACACCAATTGGGCATCAAAACAGCTTGGGATTTTGTTCAGATGCCAGATAATCTCGTAAAAAAGTATTTTTCGATTGTGGAAATCAGACTCAAAAGAGATTTATCAGGTATAGAAACCCTTAAATTAGAAACCATCAGACCCAAAAAACATATATCAACCACACGGTCATTTGAAAAATTATACACAGAATACGGAGATGTAAAGGAGCGAGTGGCAACATTTGCGGTGAATTGTGCAGAAAAATTACGAAAGCAAGGAGCCGTCTGCAACACCATCATGGTTTTTATTAATACGAACTATTTTAGAAAAGATTTGCCTCAATATACCAAAA
>CAYUFZ010000409.1:0-1376 GCA_964444025.1 uncultured Emticicia sp. | reverse complement strand
GTCAATCTGCCATTTTCAACAAATTCAAGCATCGAGTTAGTCCAATTTGCCTTACAAGGTTTGGATAAAATCTACAAGGATGGTTATTCATACAAGAAAGCTGGAGTTGTCGTGATGGACTTTGTGCCTGAATCTACCATTCAACAATGTCTATTCGAGCAGCCCAATCCAAAGCATACGCCATTGATGAAAGTAATGGATAAGCTCAATAAAAAAATCGGTAGGCACAAAGTGAAACTTGCCGTACAGGATAAAAACAGAATATGGAAAATGAAGCAAGAAAAACTTTCAAAACGGTACACAACCCAATTAGCCGAGATAATCGATGTTTTCGCAAAATAAATATTGAAGCCAAATCCATTATTTAGAAAAAGACCAATTTAAAATTACAAAATTAATTTTACTTTTCTTTTGTAAAATGTTTGTAATAGTATTTATTTGAGGAGTTTTATAAAATTCCAAAAATAAATACGGGTTATTGATTTCAAAAAGATTAATAATTAACCCCACGATGCAATAGTGTTAATCAATGATGAAGAACTTCTCAATTAAAATTGGTCAATTTGTCCGAAAATATCCTATAATTACTGTCATCACAGGATTAATACTTATTGGAATTTTTCAAGTCGATGAAGACTTAAACGACAAATCAGAAGCCGTAAGTATTAAAAAAGAGGTAAACTCCTATAAGCAATTTACTAACAAGAGTGATATTGAATTTGTAGCCAAAACTCTTGATTATTTTGAAGATAAATTAAGAAATAGTTTTTGGGTCGAATTCGCACCAACTACAAGGAGAGGTTCAAAAGGTCCGACAAGTATTAATTTTAGCTTAGACAAATACGAAGAATTTGTAACATCTAAGGGTTTAAAACGCATTGATGGTGGTACATTAAGAGAGTATTTTGGAAATATCAATGGGTTTACGTTGTATATTACAGAAAATAGAGAGCTGACCAATGACGGGTATGTAGATATTTGGACGTTAAGAATGGAAAAAAATATCGATGGTGAAATCTATAAATTAGAACGTGAATTTAGGGTCTCGTATCCCAAAAAATAAAAATTACTTTTTAAGACAAACATTTTCAGCTATAGGAGATTTTACGAAATAGTTGTGTTTGGAAGACTGGTAAGCATTGGGAAATTTAATAAAATAAAACGCAAATGTAACGAATGAACTTGACACAAAGCGAAGCTGAACAACTTTTTGAGCTAAAAAAATATCAAGTTAAGAGTGCAACTTTTGACTTCCCCTTAAGTGGCGAAGCGATTGAAATTGAATTGCAAAATGATACAGGTAGAATTAAGTTTATAGCAGATATTGATAATTCTAACCAATTTAATCTTATAAAGAAATCTACATAAATGGATAT
>CAYUFZ010000408.1:0-2371 GCA_964444025.1 uncultured Emticicia sp. | reverse complement strand
TATTTTTAACACAAAAGTTCTAGCAACGAAGAAAAAAACTAGTATCCAATAAAACAGATTTATGCCTCATAACCTCCTCTTATTTCTATGTAACCAAGTTTATCCATGATGCAAGTTAACAAATTATTTTTAAAATTGTTGGTGATGCTATTGCAAAAGGATTCTCGGTATGAAGCCTAACGAAAAAGCATTTGTAAAGGGCTTGATAGCATCAAACCAACATAAATACACAACTCCATTCAATAGCACATAAGTTCAACCCAAGTACCATTGCTACTTGGATGAATATTCAAGAGGATTCATCTTTGTTAATATCCGATGCTGGTATTATCCGCTCTTGGGTCAGAGGCTCCTTCTAAAGTTCCATCTGGTCGAAGCATGATACAATCCATTCTTCCCAAAGTTCCTTTTTGAGCATCAATGATATATCCTCTTGATTTAAGAGCTTTAAGGGTCTTTTCACTCAAAGCGTTGGGTTCATACACGGTTCTGTCTGGCAGCCATTGGTGATGGAACTTTAAGGCATTGACCGCCTGCTGCATGGTCATTCCATGTTCGATTACATTCAAGATAGTCTGAAAAACCGAAGTAATAATGGTTGAACCACCTGGCGTTCCGACTGCCATCAAGAATTTTCCATCTTTTTCGACAATAGTAGGTGTCATAGAAGACAACATTCTTTTCTCAGGTACAATTTCATTGGCTTTATTTCCAATCAACCCAAACATATTCGGTACTCCCGCTTTGATGCTGAAATCGTCCATTTCATTATTCATCAAAAATCCGCCGCCTTCCACTACTACTTTGCTCCCGAAACTACCATTTAGGGTAGTGGTAATAGAAACTGCATTCCCTTCTTTATCTACCACCGAATAATGGGTGGTTTCGTTAGATTCATACCCCGGAATTTTCCCTCCTCCTATTTGTCGGCTATCCGATGCCTTAGAAAAATCAAAATCTTGCCAACGCTTTTTCAAATAGTCAGCAGACATTAATTCTTTCATCGGAACTTTCACATAATCCATATCTCCAAGCCATTCGGCACGGTCGGCATATACTCTTCGCTCTGCCTCAATCATCACCTGAACCGTTGAATCTGAATTAAATCCCCATTTTCTGATTGGATGAGGCTCCATTAATCGCAACAGTTGCACCAAGGCTACTCCCCCACTCGACGAAGGCGGCATCGTAATAATTTGATAGTTTTTATACGATTCTTTGATTGGTTCACGCCAAACCGAATGATATTTTTTCAAATCTTCGTGGCTAATTATCCCGCCTCCTTTTTTCATTTCATTCACCAAAAGATTTGCGACTTCTCCTTCATAAAACCCCTTACGTCCTTTTTCTTGAATGATTCTCAACGTGCGAGCCAAATCTTTTTGTATCAATAAATCCCCTTTGAGCCAATCTCTATTTTCGGGATGTATAAAATAGGGAGTATTTTCGCCATTTACTTTTTTGAAGCTCACTTTATTATTATTCAATCCTAATGCTTCTCTTTCTGTCAGAACCACCCCTTGTTCGGCTAAGCGAATGGCTGGCTCAATCACTTTTGCCCAAGATAATTTGCCAAATTTATGATGAATTTCTGCCATTCCATCGACCGAACCTGGCACCCCGCTCGCTAAATGCCCAAGCAAACTCAAGCCCTGAATGACTTCTCCTTTGCTGTCTAAATACATATCCCTATGTGCTTTTAAAGGAGCTTTTTCTCGAAAATCAATCGTGTAAGCTTTTCCATTTTTGTCTCGGATAACCGCAAAACCACCTCCACCGATATTGCCTGCAAAAGGAAATACAACTGCCAATGCAAAATGTGTCGCAACAGCAGCATCAATGGCATTTCCACCTATTTTCATGATTTCAACCCCTACCTTAGATGCCTCTGGATGAGCCGACGCAACCATTCCATTAGGAGCAATGACACCTTTACGGTCAGAAAAGAAGTTTTTTTCATCTGGTTTTTCTTCAAACAAGACAAACAAATCATTCGATTCAGCTGTGCTTTTGGAAGTTGAGGTCGGTGCATAATTTTTACATCCGATGAGAGAGCTGCCTAAAATGCCTAAAATAATAAAAGTTTTTTTCATGTTGTTGATGTATAAAATCTCTGGTAATAAAAATATACCATGTATCATTGAAAATTACCGTTAAATTAATAAAAACAACTGATTAGCGAAATTCATTTTTAAAAGTTATTTTACAAGTGTAATTTCGAATGTGCATATTGCCAAAATTTTGAAAAAAATATCATGAAAAAATTTCTTTTATTGGTTTTAGAGAGTTTTCGTTTTGCGATGAAAGCATTGCGAGAAAACATCTTCCGTACCATTTTATCCCTATTAGGAGTCACTGTGGGGATTTTTTC
>CAYUFZ010000407.1:0-2386 GCA_964444025.1 uncultured Emticicia sp. | reverse complement strand
ATTCCGGCACTCCCCCACAATGTCCCACCAAAACCTCCACCCATCGGAGCTACGTCGGTAAAACGACCATTTTCTGCTTGTACATCTCGCATCGCCAACAAATGCCTCTTCAAAAATGACTGAGCATCAGTCAAATAAGTCGCACTTTTTGCAAAAACAGAAATATCTCCACTCCACCCCATGCGTTCGTTTCGAGCAGGAGTATCTGTCGGAATTGACAAGAAATTACTACGTAAAGACCAAGTGATATTACTCCAAAGTTTATTAACCAAAGGATTTGATGTTTCGTAAGAAGAACTAAGACCTAATACAGAGCTTATCACCAAACCTTTCACATCAGCAGCAGCAATAGCTTGTTCTATTCCGGTCATTTCAAGATATCGATATCCATGAAAAGTAAAACGTGGCTGAATGATTTCATCCCCCCCCTTCAAAATATATAAATCTTGAGTCAATGCTGCCCGAATATTTTCCATCATCACCATTCCAGTATTCTCGGCATATTCTTTCAATGCAGGGTATTTTATTTCTGCATATCTTATCGAGATTACTTGCCCTTTTTTTCCATTTTTTATAAGAATTTGCGGAAAACCTACCATATTTTGTCCCATATCATAGACAAAAACCTTTGAACGAACCTCTTCTACGGATTGTGCTGTCAGTGTTTTTACGATGCTTGCATTATTCCCAATTTGTCCAATCAATTGATATTCATCATAAGCTAAACTACTCTTTCTTCCGCCTAAATCTGTGTGTGTACCAACAAAAGCTGTTCCCTCCAAGGGAACTTCCTCTGCCGATTTCCAAGCCGAATCATCGTAATTTGCTAAGGACCAATCTTTCACCAATACTTCCTTATTAGCGTCATATACCTCTCCTTGGAAGAAACTGCCGTAACGAATCGGTCCATCGCCAAAAAACTTCCAATCACTCGGATTCGAAGTAATTATTTGTTCACTCCCATCGGCATATTTCACCACTAATTTACTGAGTAGCGATTGTCTATCACCGAAAAAATTCCAGCTTTCTCCGCTGTAAGTAATATTTCCACTCCACCAGCCTTCGCTTAGCCAAGCACCCAAAGCATTTTTCTGCCCTCTCTTCAAATCCTTTGTCAAATCATACGTTTGATACATCTGATGTTTGTTGTATTGCGTCAAACCTGGATTGAAATAATCATTGCTTATGCGTTTTCCATTCAAATATAATTCATAAATTCCTCGAGCAGTCACGTACAATCGAGCCGAAATAATTTCACTTTCCTTTGCACGAAAAGTTGTCCGTAACATAGGGGCGGCATTTTTGCTCGGGTCTGCCGCTACAAAAGTACCGCCTCTCAGCCAATATGCACCTTTCTCTATTTTAATAGTCGATGATTTGAAAATACCCGAATATTTTTCATTTAATTGTTCTGAAAACAGCAAATTAGAAGGATATCTATAATTTCTTATTTCGAGATTCGAGAACGAAGCAGATTGATTTTCTTTGGTTTCAAATCCAATTTCGGCAAGCATCGGAAAACTGATAAAATTATTGCCAGCACCTACTGGATTTAGGTTGAGTCCCTTGGGGGCATAAGGAGATGTATTTTTTGTATCGGAGGTTTTGAGTTGATTTTCTGGTGCTATTTTATTGATATAGAACTCAAACATTCCAAAATTACAAATGGCAAAAATCGTATGTTTTTCATACTTATTTTTAAAAGAAATAATGGATTTCGGAATTTCAATTGCTTTAAAAACCTGACTTTTTGAATCTTTTTTATCATACCCCACACGATAGACATTTAATTGTGCCGAGCCATTTCCATTTTCTTCTAAGGCACTGATGTCCAATTCTAATGCAACATAACTTTCATTTATGGCATTCTGAACACCCATCAAGTTCAAGTCTTTATTCATCAAACGCCTATCATTTGCCCCAAAAATAAAGGATGCTTTGGTCGAATGTGAAGCCTCATCTAATTGCAAAGCATAGCTCAATTGAAAAACAGACAAATAAGGAGAATAAAGAACCAAATCTTCCTCGCTCCCTCCAATCCATTTAGCACCAGACCAAGCATTCTCAGAGGTGTTCATAAGCCCAGTTTCAAACCAAGATTCTCCAGAAATCATCCGATTATCGGTATCCCAAACACGTACTATCCAACGGTAATTTGTACTTGGACTCAGTGGTTTGCCTTGGTACACGATGCCATTAGAAAGTGAAGAATTGACCCTTTTGGAGTCCCAAATTAACTCTTGACGAGAATTTTTAACAATGATTTGATAACTTTTCTGAGCAATTCCACGCTTTGAGCCAGCTGCTGAAAGTTGCCATGAGAATTGAGGAGAAGTAATATCTGTCCCTAAAGGCATAGATTCATAGTTGACCTTTAAGTTTTGTA
>CAYUFZ010000406.1:0-2389 GCA_964444025.1 uncultured Emticicia sp. | reverse complement strand
TGCCGGCACTCACACGATATCAACGTATTATCATAACTATTGAATAAAACTCATTCAAAATCAAATTTTCATTTTCTTTCTGATTGCCGCACCAAGTCTTGCTTCATGAGCGAGCTTGGTGTATTTTTGTTATCATAACTATAAATAACAAAAATACTGATGCGAAAAGTTATATTATACATCGCCCAATCCATCGATGGTTTTATCGAAGATTCAGACGGTGCTATTGATTTTTTAGATTGTGTTGCCAAAGAAGGAGAAGATTATGGCTATGAGGAGTTTAATAAAACAATAGATACAATCATTGTTGGAAGAAAAACGTATCAAAAAGTACTTCAAATGGGATTTCCCTATCATCCTGATAAGAAAAAAGTGTATGTCATTAGTCGCCAAAAAAAAGAAGATTTTGATAATGTTTGTTTTTTCAATGGCAATATCACCGAATTAGTAGAACAATTAAAAAGTAATCCTGGTAAAAATATTTATTGCGACGGAGGGGCTGAAATTGTTCGATTGTTGCTGAAAAATAATTTAATTGACGAAATTATTCTATCTATCGTCCCTGCGATTTTAGGAACTGGGAAAAGACTATTTGAAGAAATTTCGGTAAAATCAAATTTTATAACTGCCAAAACTCAAACATTCGACACGGGATTGATTCAAATTCATTGGATAAAGAAATAGCCCTACTCCTTCATCTCAACCAAATCCCAAAGATTGCCATATAAATCCTTAAAAACCGCAACCACCCCATACGATTCTTCGCTGGGTTGGCGAATAAATTCAACCTTTTTTTGCAGCAAGCGATTATAATCTCTCCAAAAATCATCTGTATGTAAAAACAAAAAGACCCGTCCTCCACTTTGATTCCCAACAAATTGGCTTTGTGTTTCGTTGGCTGCCTTTGCCAATAAAATGGAGGTTTCTATTGAACCAGGTGGGGCGACTCTCACCCAACGTTTAGTTTCAGAAAGCTTGGTATCCTCCACCAATAAAAACCCTAAAACTTCAGTATAAAAATGGATTGCCTCGTCGTAATCCGTTACTAAAATCGAGAAAAAAGCTATTTTTTGTTTCATTTTCTATCTGTTGTACCTATTATTTGTTTGAATTTTCCGATACATCAAGTATTTGGTCTAAATTTAAAGACTTTTTATTCATGAAAATATCATGATGATGAAAGTCTAATTTTTTAAGCAAATAAGATAAGGCATTCACTTCTGGCTGTGTTAAGTTTCCAACAACTATTTTAGAAACTTTTGCCATTTCTGGCAATATCTTTTCAAGTTCTGCCTTGCCCTTATCCGTAATGGAAACCCGAACACTCCTCTTGTCTTGCTCGTCGGCAAATTCTCGAATCATATTTTGATTAATTAACCTTTTAATCACTTCCACGCCCGAAGTCTTTTCAAGAATTTGTTTAGTGATAAGTTCGGTTTTTGTAAGACTATCGTGTGTCAGCAGGGTAATCAAAAAAGTAAACTCATCCAATGTCTGAATAGGACTTTCTTGCAGAGCTTTTTTGATATAGCCCTTGGCATAACGAAACATTAATGTAATCAGTATTGCTGCATCAATTTGAGTATCTTTCCTCATCGTTTGTATATGAGGTTGCTCATCGCCCCCTATTTTTCTCATAGGGATATCTTCCATTCCTATCTGAGTATTCAGAAAACCAATAAACTCTTTTATGCTATATTTTTTATCGGATTGATACACCGCATCAAATTGATACAATAAATCAATTAACTCCATTAAAATCTCTTTCATACATCTAATCAATTTCATTACAAAAATATAAAAATAATACGAAAACATGAAAACATTTTTTATTTATATATGTTTACGTATTATATTAAATAAAGAAAAAATGAATTTGTACAAAATATGGACATCGTAGCAAGTGTTTCAAACGCATCAAAAGAGTATAGAACAGGAGATACAATTATAACTGCCTTACAACCAACCACTTGTGAGTTTAGAAAAAATGAATTGACCTTAATCATAGGGCCCTCAGGTTCAGGTAAGACAACCTTACTTTCTTTATTGGGCTGTGTTATTTTTCCAACTTCGGGTGAAGTACACATTGGCAACCAAGCAGTCAGTGGTTTAAATCAAAGAGAGTTAGCGAATTTAAGGTTAAACAACATAGGATTTGTTTTTCAAAGTTTTAACCTAATAGCCCCTCTCAATGCCTTGGAGAATGTCATGCAGCCCTTGCTTTTACTAGGCTTATCCCGAAAAGTAGCCAAAGAAAGAGCAGAACAAGCATTAAAAAAGGTCAATATGGAAGATAGGATGTTTAACCTGCCCAAAATGCTAAGCGGCGGACAACAACAGCGAGTCGCTATTGCAAGAGCATTGGTCACCAATCCCCCCTTGATATTAT
>CAYUFZ010000405.1:0-2399 GCA_964444025.1 uncultured Emticicia sp. | reverse complement strand
ATATAATTTTTGGCATGAAAATATAAAACAATTTAAAACGGCTATTGATGTCGCTATCAGTAATAACAAATTTGAAGAAGCAAACAATCTCCTCAATCAAGTTATTCTTATACCTAAGTGTGACATAGACTACTACAACAAAAAAGAAGAGATAGCTCAAAAAAAGAGTAATTATGAGAAGGAGTTGGCAATTTTACAACAATTTGAGACGGCTTTACAATCAGATGATATAGCTGTCGTAGAACTATTTCTAAAAACTTTTTCTACCTTCAATAGAAAACAAGAACTAGAAATCAAATTAAGCAGCTTAAAGGCTTCTTCTGGTATTCCTGAAAGATTGAGAACATTGACTAATTGGGATAACTTTAAGAAAGAAGCTCCACGATGGATAAAGAAAGTCAAAGACATTGGCGAGTTTGTGAAATTTGAAGCTGAGTTTCAAGATATAGTAGAAAATATTGTAAGGATTCAATTTGAATCTGATAAAACCAAGAAAGTTTGGATAACAGGCACATTTGAGTCCAATCATGAATGGAAAAAAGCAACCGAATGGCTCGAAAATAAAAAAGCTCAAGAACTTTATAAACAATTAATAGGATGAAAAAAACACATATCACTTTGATTGGAGGACAAACAATTCCAATTTATCAATTATTACTTGAAATTTCGCCCGATGATATATTTCTAATTCATACTAAAGATTCAATGGCACAAGCACACCTTATTTTTAACATATACAAAATCAGGTATCCGGAAGCTCAAAAATTTTTGATTGAAGTCAATCCTGTTTCTTATGCTACCAATTTGGCCATCTTTGATTCAATCATTAAGCAAATTAACAACTATTCTGTTAATGTAACTGGAGGAACCAAAATTATGGCTTTGGCTCTTTTTGAAGCTGCAAAAAACAATACTGCTGAATGCGTCTATTACATCGATCAAAATGGCGAAATTCAAAATTTAATCTCTGGTGAAATTTCAAACTTAAAATCGAAACCCACCATTGACGAAATATTTTCTCTAAACAATAATCAAATTACAAAGTCAAAAGAGTTATCAGAATATGGTGAAGACGAAATCAATTCTTATAATTCCGTAAAAGACTTAATGAGTTTTAATTCTCGTGAATATTACTCTATTTTCAATCAAGTCCATAAATCCCCCGAACAAACAAATTTCACTACAAAAGCAGGTTCTTCTTTAATGTATGATTCCAAAGAGAAAACCGTAGTCATTGCTCTAAATAAATTTCAAAAACAATTGACACGAAAATTTAATTTCCCAAACGTTTCATCGATTATTCTTAATACTGGATGGTATGAACTTTTTGTTGCAAAAGCCCTTAAACAATGGACGCACACACAAGAAATGTTATTAAATGTAATCGTTCCTTTCAAAACAGGTGCCGACAAAAACGAAATTGATATCATAGTAAATACTGATGCCAAATTGTACTTTTTTGAATGTAAAACTCAAATATTCGATAGCAAAGACATAGACAAGTTTGCGGGGGTCGTAAAAAACTATGGCGGTTCGGGAGCTAAAGCATTTTTTATCACTAATGAGAAAATAAATGAAAGAAATCTTGAAAAATGTAAAGATCAAAAAATAACACCGATACAGCTTAGTATTATTGAACCCGATTATACAAAATTTTATGATACTTTATCGAAGGAATTTAATGTCACAAATATTTGAATTAAGCATACTCGTTGCTTTCAAACTGTACTCCTAAATATGTAAATACCCCTTAATCGATTTTTCAATATGCCACGTAAAGTTTTTATTTCATTTTTGGGCTATACCAATTATGAACTTGTTAAGTATGCAATAAATGATAAAGACGCTGAAAAAGCTACTGCCTTGCGATTTATACAAGAGGCTACGCTATTTCAGATTCAAGAACAATTTAGTACACATGATAATGTCTTTATTTTGACAACCAATGGTGCTTTAAAAAACTGGTATGATGGTGAACACCAAAATTTTAAAACTAAAGAATTGGAATGGCATGAGGGCTTAAAAAGTCGATTAGAAAAAATGAATTTATCGGCTCAATACCAAAATATTGAAATTAATGATGGAAAGAATACTGATGAAATATGGAGTATTTTTAAGGTTATTTTCGATTTACTTCATGAAAATGATGAGCTTTATTTTGACATAACACATGGATTTAGAACATTACCCATGCTAAATATGGTGTTAATTAATTATGCAAAATTGTTGAAAAATATCACAGTTAAAGGCATATTTTACGGTGCGTATGAGGCCAAAAAGAAAATAAATGATGTTGAATATGCTCCAATTTGGGATTTAAAATCATTTGCAGATTTACAAGATTGGACTAATAGTGCTAATATTTTTTTGAAAACTGGGAATGCAATAGAGCTATCTAC
>CAYUFZ010000404.1:0-2405 GCA_964444025.1 uncultured Emticicia sp. | reverse complement strand
ATGGATTACTAATGCTTTACAAAAATTTACCTGACGAGACACTTCTCAAAACCCTATTCACCCGATTAGTACTCGATGGGATTTCTGGAATAAAATTCATCACCGAAGGTAAAATATCTGATTGTATTGCCATCATCAAAGCTCATTTTGATTTTTATTCAAAGATTAGAAAGATAAAAAGAGAAAAAAACAGCCAAATGACACAAATTTACCCAGGAAGTATTGTTTTTGAGTATTTTATCAAAAAAAACACAAACAACATAAAAGCCTTCTTTAGTCAAGATTATAATGAAAAAAACACCTAAAATCATCGGTATATCTGGAGGAATAGGCTCAGGAAAAAGTATTATTTGCAAAGTTTTCGAACGACTCGGTGTGCCGGTTTATTATGCAGACGAAAGAGCCAAATTCCTCACCAACAATGATTTACAATTAATCAAAGAAATAAAAGAACTATTGGGAAGACAAGCTTATGATGAGCATGGGCAATACAATCGTCGGTGGGTTTCTTCCCAAGTCTTTCAAAATCCAGAATTATTGACTATGCTCAATGCCCTCATTCATCCAAGGGTCTATGAAGATAGCCAAAAATGGGTATTATCACAGCATGCACATCCCTATTTAATTAGAGAAGCTGCTATTATTCAAGCCAATTATTCCCAATATTTAGATGAATTAATTGCCGTTATTTCTCCAATGAATCTCCGAATTGAGAGAATTGCCGCCAGAGACCCCCTACGAACAAAGGAAGAAATTAAAGCCATTATACAGAGACAAAGAAGTGATGCCGAATATAGTGCACTCTCCAATCATTTGATTATTAATGACGAAAAACATCTATTATTGCCACAAATCCTGAAGCTTCATCAGCTTTTCAGTCATCAATAAAGCATGTTTCGACTCACTTTGAGACAATAAATCCATCGAACGTTGCAAATCCTGAAAGGTATCAACATCCGTGAGCATGGGTAATAAAAAATATTGGAGAGACATTTTTTCGCAAGCCATCCATGCTTCTTCCAAAACAGCAGCATGGCTCCAAGATTTATGGTGAAATAATTCAAAAAGAACATCCTTATAGTTGGTATTAATTTTCTCAAAATTAATACCCATTAGGTAATAACCCCCATCTTCAGAAGGACCAATCACTACTTGATTTTGAGATAATTCGTCCATAGCTTCTTGAAGGATTTCCTCTGAAAGTAACAAACAATCGCTCCCAATAATTATCATTTTAGCATACGACAACTCATAAAGTTCTTGAAAAGCACTTGCCATTTTCACTCCAAGATTATCAATATTTGCTTGGCGTTTCTTTTCAAAAACAGCATCAGTCCAACAGTCTTCTCGCTCGATATAATCAGAATAATACACAAACTTATCCATTTCCAAACCATGCGTCACAAGAGCTGTATAGTGGCTTAAAAGTTGATAAACTTCTAAGGCAAGCCTGTCTCCGACAGAAATAGCCAAACGAGATTTCACCTTCCCTAAACAGGCATTTTTCACAAAAATAATTAACGCAGAATCAAATTTATTCTCTTGCAGATGAAACATAAAATCAATGTATAATATTTGTTCAAACATAATTGTTTATTCTCATATTTATTATGAATTTTGCAAAAAACTATTAGATACATCAAACAAATTCATACATGAAAAAAATCATACATTCTTCGAATGCACCTGCAGCCATTGGCCCCTACAGCCAAGCAGTATTAGCGGGGAATACTTTGTATGTTTCAGGGCAAATTGCCTTAGAAAAAGCAGGATTAGGCGATATTCAGGCAGAAACCGAACAAATTATGAAAAATATTGGATATATTTTGTCAGAAGCTGGTATGTCGTACGAAAACATTGTAAAAGCAAGTATTTTTCTTAAAAATATGGATGATTTTATCACTGTCAATGAAATTTATGGCAGTTATTTTCCAGAAAATCCCCCTGCCAGAGAAACAGTACAAGTAGCCAAGCTCCCAAGAGATGTCAATGTCGAAATCTCTGTTATTGCTTTTAAAAATTAATGATTATATCCTTTTGGAGATGATTCTCCGATATGGTTTGATAATTCGACGGTAACGAAATAGGTGTTTTATAAAATTTTTACCGTAAAATAAATTTCAAGCTTAAATTTTAGAGATAAATCAATTAAATAAAGTATATTTACAAACAAAAAGAGTATCCCTCCCAAGTAATTAATAACTTAAACTGATAGTTTAGCTATGAGAAAAAATTATTTTCTATCTTTATTTTTCTGTCTGAGTGCCTCAATCAATGTTTGGGCACAACTCACCGCTCCTTCGAATTTACAAGGAACTGCAGTGGGTGGCAGCAGTGACGAAATCGGTTTAACATGGACTGATAACGACCTAACAGAAACAGGCTATCAAGTAGCCTACTCTTCC
>CAYUFZ010000403.1:0-2416 GCA_964444025.1 uncultured Emticicia sp. | reverse complement strand
AGAAAATAACATCGAAAGTATGAAATTTATGTTGGGATTTGGACTCGGAACACTTCCGCTGATGCTTGGGGTCAGTATTGGAGCTGACAAAATTAGAAGATTTTTCGGCAACAAAGCTCCTAAGTTAATTCCCATCTCATACACAATGGTGGGTATTTGGCTAATTGTGAGGGGTTTTTCTATTTCATTACCAATGATTATCAAACAAAATATTGATTTTAGTCAAATTCCATTTTGTCATTAAATATATTAATTTTTAGGTTTAGGGTTTAAAAAGCAGGAGAATTTCTCCTGCCTTTTTTTATTTTCGATAATCCAATGCCGGTTTTCTATCTCCCAACAAAGATTTATACGGATAATCTTTCCCACCTCGTGCTTTTTCAAACTCCGCAGTCGCATCTTTGATTAATTGAGGATTTTCAAATAAATCTGTTGCCATTAATGCCAAAGTCTTGGCGGCAGTCACCATTCCTTTTCTTCCGATACTAATACCTCCCGCAGCTACCGCCTGCCAGCTATGAGCAGGTGTACCTGGCACCCAAGTAGCCGTACTTAAACCAACTGTTGGTACTACCCAACTTACATCGCCTACATCCGTAGAACCTCCCGACAGAATGCCTGACTCCACTTTTAGCGGTTGAACAGATGAAGCATCCTCGTATTTTACTTTATCGATAGACAATGATTTGGCGATATTCTCCGCAAAGACTTTTTCCTCTGGGGTATAATCAAATCCACCTACTTTCGACAAATTTTTGTGCATCACCCTCGCCAATGTTTCATTTGGGAGTAGCTCATACACTCCTCCAATGATTTCCATATCGACTTTTGTGCCAGTACCTAAGGCTGCCCCTTCTGCGGCTTTTTCAATTCTACTCCAAATACTCATCAAAACATCTCTTCTTGGATGACGACAATAGTAATATACTTCTGCAAAATCAGGTACTACATTCGGAGCTTTTCCTCCATTGGTAATCACATAATGTATGCGAGTATCCGATGGAATATGTTCTCTCATCATGTTAATCATGTGATTCATCGCTTCTACACCATCTAATGCAGACCGACCTCGTTCGGGCGATGCAGAGGCATGGGCAGAAATGCCATGAAATCTAAATTTAGCCGTTTTATTTGCCAATGAACTAGAGGCGTTTGCAGAATTTTGGCTGGCAGGATGCCAATGAATCACCGCATCAACATCTTTAAATAAACCTTCTCGAACCATATAGACCTTACCCGACCCCCCTTCCTCGGCTGGTGTTCCATAGAAACGAATCGTTCCTTTCATATTATTGGCTTTTAAATATTCTTTGACTGCAATAGCCGCCGCCGTCGATGCTGTTCCAAACAAATGATGTCCACACGCATGACCTGCTACACCTCCCACAGATTTTTGTGTAGGAATTGAGTCTTGAGAGAGCCCAGGCAGGGCATCATATTCTCCGAGAATACCTATAAT
The DNA here is from genome assembly GCA_964444025.1 of uncultured Emticicia sp. Taxonomy (GTDB): domain Bacteria; phylum Bacteroidota; class Bacteroidia; order Cytophagales; family Spirosomataceae; genus Emticicia. The sequence goes on along the minus strand of CAYUFZ010000403.1, from coordinate 957 downwards.
GGGTTTCCCTTCTCCATAGGTTGCGACAAATGCGGTTGGAATTCCAGCTACCCCACTTTCAACCACAAACCCCTCCTTTCGAAGGGTTTCTTGTAGCAATATCGAGCTTTTATTTTCTTGATATCCCACTTCAGCAAAATTCCATATTTGCTTGGCTATGCCACCATAATACATTTCTTTTTTTGAAATACTTTCGAGCATTTTGTCTTTATTGACTTGGGCAGAAAGCTTTATACTAACCAATACCAACAATAATAGTGTTTTTTTCATAGTTATTTTTAGTTTATTGAATAAATATTAATTTTCAGAATAAATTTCTTTAATTACCAAATCTGGTCTTGTTTTGGATATCAAATGTCCAGAATCAGGAATGTGAATAAATTTAGCTTTTTTTCCGATTAACATCTTTTTTGCAAATTGGAAATTGCTAGAATCAATAATCCAATCTTTTCCTCCCATCATTACAGATATATTTGCATTGATTTTTTGCCAATCGGGTAATAATTTTCTCAACTCCGCAACATGAGAAAACTTCTCATCTGTGGCAGTATTCATTCGGGCAGGTAAAAACCATCTGACCAAAAAAATCTTCCCAAAGTTCGAAAACCACCAAAACTTTTCTGAAGATGGGTCAATTGCTGGTGAAATAAGAATACATTTAGCTATTTTATCTGGATACATAGCCGCTAATTTAACCGCAACTGGAACTCCATAAGACCTTCCCACAAGGATTGCTCGCTTTGGAGAATGGTTGATACTTAATGACAAGATAATTGATTTTGCTTGTTCCTCCAAAGTATAAATCTTTTTTTTACTATCTTTTATAGATTTACCATAACCCGGCCTATCCACCGAAATCAGATGAAAATCGTTTTGTAAAATCGGTCTTAGTGGACAAATTGGATGAGCCCATGGAGTTCACCTTTTTGCCGGATGGACGTATCCTGTTTGTGGAAA
>CAYUFZ010000402.1:0-2418 GCA_964444025.1 uncultured Emticicia sp. | reverse complement strand
AAATATGAGCAGTAACGGCTACATCTATGGAAGATTTTCTAAACAAATCCTCCATATAATTTTCTGGTTGTCCGGTGATATGCGTATGACAATCGATTAAGCCAGGTAGCACTGTCATGTCGCTTAAATCAATAAACTTCGCTTCTGGAGCTTTCAAATTTTCACCAACCTTGATGATGATGTCGTCTTTTATCAAAATATACCGATTAGGCAACAAAATCCCTTGTTCGCTATCGAACAATCTACCTGCTTTAATCAGAACCAAGTTTCCTTGCCCTATTGCCAAATTGATACCAATACAGAAGAAAAAGGCAATTTTGCTTATCAGATATTTTGTAACTTTCATTGTCTATGGTGATTAAGATATTTTTTTAATATTGGGATAAATCATGCCTGCTCCACAAAGGTCGAGAAACATTCGAAGACCCTACATAGAAACAAACCATACCTACAAATGTTTGAAAGGACTAAGCCAAAAACAATCTTATTGACGATTTAAAGCATCATTCATCCTCAAAGTAACTGCATTTTTATGAGCATCCAAGCTTTCCGCCTCAGCCATCAACTCCACTGTTTTTCCGATATTGACAATACCCTCCTTAGAAATTTCCTGAAAAGTGATTTTTTTTACAAAACTATCAAGCGAAACCCCACTATATGCCCTAGCATAGCCATTTGTTGGCAAAGTATGATTTGTTCCAGAAGCATAATCTCCACAAGATTCGGGCGTATAATTACCCAAAAATACCGAGCCAGCATTGATGATTTTATCGGCAACATCCCGATAATTAGCCACAGCCAAAATCAAATGTTCGGGAGCATAAGCATTCAATAAATCAACACATTCATCTTCTGTGCTCAATAAAATACAAGTAGAATGCCCAATCGCTTGTCTTGCCAACTCCTTTCTTGGCAAAGCATCCAATTGACGTTCAACAGCCTCATTTACAGCCTGCACCAATGCTCTATTTGTCGAAACAAGCAATACTTGACTATCCGCACCATGTTCGGCTTGCGAAAGTAAGTCTGAAGCCACAAACTCAGGAATAGCTTCATTATCCGCCATCACTGCTACCTCAGAAGGCCCAGCAGGCATATCGATTGCGACTCCCTCTTTGCTCAATAATTGTTTGGCAGCAGTAACAAATTGATTACCAGGTCCGAAGATTTTATAAACTTGAGGGATAGACTCAGTCCCATACGCCATTGCTGCAATTGCCTGAGCCCCACCAATTCTAAAAACCTTTGTAATGCCTACCAACTTTGCGGCATAATAAATTGCAGGATGGTTGCTTGGCGAACAAAGAATCCTTTCTTGACACGCCGCAATTTGAGCCGGAACACCCAACATCAATACCGTTGAGAATAAAGGAGCTGTGCCTCCGGGGATATAAAAGCCTACTTTTTGAATACCGACACTTTTACGCCAACATTTTACACCAGGCATCGTCTCGATTACCTCAGGCGACTGTTTTTGAGCCGCATGAAAAGTATAAATATTACGATACGCCGTTTTTATAGCTTCTTTTAATTCTGCCGACAACTTTGATTCCGCAGCCGCCAATTCCTCCTCACTTACCAAAAAACTATCAATGCTAATTTTATCAAAAGTCAGTGCAAAATCCCTAAGAGCTGAATCCCCTTCATTTTTGACACGGCTCAAGATAGGCAACACCTTATTTTCGATTTCTGCCATCTCTTGAATCGGTCTTGCCAACCATTTCCCCCAATCCTCTCTCGACGGATATTCTATTATTTTCATTGCGATTAAATCTAAGTCAATTGTCAATAAATCATTTTTTCGATAGGAATTACCAAAATCCCCTCCGCACCTGCTTGTCTGATTGCCTCGATATTCTCCCAAAATTGATTTTCTTCCAAAACCGAATGAACAGAAGACCAACCTTCCATAGCCAATGGGACAATCGTTGGACTCTTCATTCCGGGAATCAGGGCAAGAATCGATTCTAACTTATCATTTGGAGCATTCAACAAGATATATTTATTATTTTGTGCGGTCTGAACAGCCTTTATCCTAAATATTAGCTTATTGAGTATGTCATGCTTGGCTGCTGACAAACCTTTATTGCTGATTAGAATAGCTTCGGAACGAAAAATCACTTCTACTTCTTTCAAGCCATTGCTTAAGAGCGTACTTCCAGAGCTAACGATATCGCAAACCCCCTCTGCCAAGCCAATACTCGGGGCTATCTCTACAGAGCCACTTATTTCGTGTATATCAGCTTTTACATTTTTACTTTCCAAGTAATTTCCCAAAATTCTTGGATAAGAAGTTGCGATGCTTTTTCCTTCAAAATCAGAAATATCAGTAAATGCTACACTCCTTTGGACTGCAATCGATAATCGACATTTAGAAAAACCTAATCGATAGCTTACATCTGCGATTTTATTCGTTTC
>CAYUFZ010000401.1:423-2421 GCA_964444025.1 uncultured Emticicia sp. | reverse complement strand
AATACATAATATTTTGGCTTCGATTGGTCGATTTGTACTTCATAAGTATGATTTTCGTCCCAATATTGTTGCCATTTTTTCTCGATTTCAAGATGATTAAACTCTGACATTGTATAATTTTTGAGTATTTTATTAAATAAGTATGCAAAATTACGATTTTTAATCGGTAGGAAAAATTTTGGTCTTGCAAATATTTATTAATTCCTCGCTTCATTCTACCGAGGTTGGGCTGTGTTTTTTAGAAAAAAATTATCTTTTCTTCTAAAATTCAATAAAATTTACTCCCAAATACATTTTATTGGACAACATTTGCATAATTCAGGACTAATTAAGCAGAATCTAACAACCAAGAATCTTTTCAAAACACATACTTTTGTATGGTTCAACCATCCAATATTATTGCCATGAAAAAATATATTTTACTCTTACCCATCTTCTTGCTGCTTTGTTTTTACCCAAAGTTATTGAAAGCACAAACCCTTCCGCTTGCCTCGCCTCATGACCTGAATCATTGGCAGGTAGATTTGAAAAAAATAAATGAATTTGAAAGCAATATCAACAAAGCCATCCTTCTCAAAGAATTTTCGGGGGCTCAATATGTGTTGAGCAAAAATGGAAAAATTGTGAGTCGTAAAAATTTTGGAGAAATGGATATTCAAACCCATGTTCCGATGAATTATGAGGCAGTATTCCGCTTGGCTTCCATGACCAAACCTATTGCAACTTTGGCTCTTTTACTGCTTCAGGAAGATGGAAAAGTCAATGTAAATGAGCCTTTAGCTAAATATCTACCTGAATACAATCAACCAACCGTTTTGGTAAGTCAAGATTCCATTTCTGGAATGAGAATTTTTAAAGTAACTGATGCCAAACAGCCGATATTAATCAAGCATTTATTAACTCATTCGGCTGGCTTTGCTAGTAATTATGGCGGAACAATGGGGAGTACATATATAGAAGTTTTTAAAGACCAGTATGACCACGATTTAAACTATTTTTCAGAAAAATTATCAAAGCTCCCTCTGAACCATCAACCAGGAGAGGGCTGGATTTATGGGCCAAGTATTAATATTATTGGGCTTTTGGTGGAAAAAATATCAGGAATGGCATTTCAAGACTTTGTTGAAAAAAGAATTACTAAACCTTTGGGCATGAAAGATACAAAGTTTTATCTCGACGAATCCTATGCCAATCGGCTAACGACCTTGTACATGAGAAATGCTCAGAATGAATTAGAGATAAGAGACCCCGGTAATATAAACAGTTCTAAAATTAGTGGTAAAAAACTTTTTTTTAGTGGCTCTGGTGGATTACACGCCACTATGGACGATTATTTAACCTTCTGTCAGATGATTCTTAATGATGGAACTTTTAACGGTACTCAAATTGCCAAAAAAGAAACAATTGCCCTGATGAAAACAGACCAACTACCCCTTGAGTTGGATGGAGGATTGATACAAGACCCAAACAAGAGTAATGGATTTACTTTTGGCTATCAAATCAAAAGAAAAAATAGAGCAAACGACCTTAGCCCCAATGGTACTATTAGCTGGGGAGGTGCTACTGGACCAGTATTTTTTATTGACCCTATTGACCAAATAATCGGTATTATGATGATTCAGGTACAGCCGTATTCCCACTCTAAAATCCGATACGACTTTAAAAACTGGATGATGCAGTCAATGGGTATCAAAAATTGATATTCATTTTACTCAAAATTCTGATTTCATACCAATACCTTGCAAAATATTTGATACGCTCGTTCATTTTTAATGTTTAGGTATTGGTCATTTTTTGCGACTAAACAAAAAATTATTACATTTGCCGGTATATAAATAGATTTAAGATAAAAATGGGGCATCATACCTTGAGACAAGACAAAACTTGTCAAAACTGCGGGGCTAACGTAGAAAATAGATTTTGTGAAAACTGTGGACAGGAGAACACAGAAACAAGACAATCCTTCCATTTTCTTTTCACACATTTTTTGGAAGATTT
>CAYUFZ010000401.1:0-413 GCA_964444025.1 uncultured Emticicia sp. | reverse complement strand
GATCAGTTCCTTTAATATTAATGTTTTTTGGTATATGATAGTAGTTTTTGGAAAACCTTAAAATACCTGCTTTACTCTCCAGTCACCTTGACCCAATCCTATTTGAAAGGGCAAAGGCAGAAATTTGTGGCTCCAGTAAAGCTCTTTATATTCATCAACTTTATTACATTTTTGGCTTTGGGAATGTTGCCTGAAGAAAACAACAAGAAATCAACAGTAAGCATTCAGATTAGTGACTCCAAAAATATTGAGGAAATCAAGACAATAATCAACAAATTTCACCCCGAATTACTAAAAAAATACACTTTAGAGGAAATAAAAGAGAAATTTTTCGAAAATGTAAAACACTATTTCCCGAAAACGATTTTTCTTTATATGCCTCTTTTTGCTCTTGTTTTATGGTTATTTCATTC
>CAYUFZ010000400.1:489-2424 GCA_964444025.1 uncultured Emticicia sp. | reverse complement strand
CCCGAGTCTCAGTCCGTGACCGGCCCGCAGAACCATCACGACTCGTTCCTACACACCGGAACAGGGGGCAACCAAGAAAACCCGCCTCCCTTCATTAAGTGGCGGGTTTTCAATTGGAGTAGTAGTTGGTTTGGTAGCGATTACGCCAGGTGCCGGATTTGTAACCATCCCTCACGCTGTATTCATCGGAACTATTGCATCTATGATTTCAAACTATTTGGCTCACCTAAAAACTAAAACTGCTTTGGATGATACATTAGATGTATTCCCTTGCCATGGTGTTGGTGGTATGGTTGGTATGTTATTGACAGGGGTGTTTGCAAGCAAGGGTATCAACGCAGCAGTGGCAGACCAAGGATTGTTTTTTGGAGAATATAAATTATTCACCAATCATGTGATTGCCTTGGTGATTGTATCTGTGTTTGCTTTCGCTATGTCGTTTATATTATTAAAAGTGACAGACTTGATTTTACCGTTAAGGGTTTCTGAAGAAGATGAAAAAGTTGGTTTGGATATTAGCCAACACGATGAGTCTTTGATTGAAGCATAAAAAATTGTTACTTTGTGACAGAATCACAATTACGGTTTATTTCCGTGCTTTTATTGTGGTTTTGTTGTACTCCATAAGTCAAAATGCCCGCTATTTAGTGGGCATTTTCTTTTTTATTCATTCAATAATCTTGTTTTTCTCAATATTTACCATGATTTTTGTAAAAATTTGGTCTTGAAAACATTTTTAATTTATTTTTCCCAAAAAGCAATGAAAAAATATTTTATCACTTTTATTCTTATTTGCTCTGCTCAATTTTTTGCCATGGCTCAAAGTAAAGATTTTTTTCAATCTCAGCTCAAATACCCAAGGGTAAAGTCTGCTTTTGATCTCAAAAATCAATATCTAAATGATTTATTGGTGAGGTATCAAATCAATCCCAATAACTACAATATTTATCTGAGGGCATTTAAGGCAGAACAAAAACTGGAGGTTTGGGCAAAAAATATAGAAAATGAGTCCTACAAGTTAATCAAAATCTATGATTTTTGTGCAACTTCTGGAAAATTGGGACCTAAAAGACGTTCGGGGGATAGGCAAATACCCGAGGGTTTTTATTGGGTAGATTTTTTCAATCCAGAAAGCAATTATTTGCTTTCTTTTAGGCTAAATTACCCTAATTCTTCTGATTTATTTTTTGCAGATAAAGTAAATCCAGGAGATAATATTTTTATACATGGTCAATGCGTAACCATCGGTTGTATTCCGATTGGAGATGAAGCAATTCAGGAACTGTATTTGTTGGTTTCCAAGGCTCATTCTTTTCAACAAGGAGTACCGGTACACATTTTTCCAAACAAAATGAATCAGTCAAATTATTCAAAATTGCATGAAGAATTTCAAAATGAAGAAGATTTATTGCTGTTTTGGTCGTGGCTAAAGCCAGTTTTTGACTATTTTGAAAGAAATAAACAATTACCTATCATTAAAATTGATGAATCGGGAAAATACCTGATTCATCCGTAACTATATATGCTACTATTTTATCAGTCGGGTGTATCCGAATTAGGGGTTCGAGATGTTTTTACGTTGAATGAAGATGATTCGAGGCATTGTGCGAAGGTCTTGCGGAAGAATATCAACGATAAGGTGCATGTGGTGGATGGCATGGGGGTATTATTGCTGACTGAAATCACGAAGGTTCATGAAAAAAAATGTGAATTAAAAATTTTAGAAAAAGAAACTGAATTTCAGGCTCGACCGCAATATTTGCACATTGCGATTGCTCCTACCAAAAATTCTGATAGGCTGGAATATTTTATCGAAAAATGTGTCGAAATTGGCATTGATGAAATTACGTTGTTAGAAACACAACATTCTGAGAGAAGGAATCAGAAAATTGAAAGGCTGGAGAAAATAGCCATTGCTGCTATGAAGCAATCTTT
>CAYUFZ010000400.1:0-479 GCA_964444025.1 uncultured Emticicia sp. | reverse complement strand
AAAGCTTATTTGCCGAAAATCAATGGTTTGATAAAGTTTGCTGATTTCATAGACCATGCTCCGCAAGGGTGTAAATTTATTGCTCATCTCAACGAAGTGTCTGTTCCGTTAATCAGACAAAAGAGTCAAGAAAATAAATATTTGGTCATGATTGGTCCGGAAGGCGATTTTTCCAAAGAAGAAATAAATAAGGCAGTGGTGGCAGGTTTTCAGACTGTCAATTTGGGGAGTTCAAGATTGCGAACCGAAACCGCTGGTATTGTAGCTCGTTCAATCGTCAATTCATTTTTAGATTTATAAATGTTTACCATGAAAAGAAAATATATTTTTGTGTTTGGGTTAATATGTTTTGCTTTTGCAGGGATATCACAGCAACCAAGTATCAAAATTGCCAAGCTGAAATATGCTGGTGGTGGAGATTGGTATGCCAATCCAACAGCTTTGCCAAATTTGATAAAATTTTGCAACAAAACATTAAT
>CAYUFZ010000399.1:0-2424 GCA_964444025.1 uncultured Emticicia sp. | reverse complement strand
CGGTCATTTTCAGGTTATGATGTTTGAACTCCCAAGGGGCTTTCATTGCCGTATGATAGTCCTTGACATGCTCAATCATCCTTCCTCTTTCCAATAATAATACTTTTAAGCCTTTTTCTGTCAATTCTTTTGCCGACCATCCCCCCGAAATCCCCGAACCGACCACAATTGCGTCATATTCTTGTTTTATGTTCGTATTCTCCGATGTATTCATTTGTTTCAATAGAGCTGAAGTGTTTTTTTACAAAAATGCCAAAATAAAATGAATTTTAAAGAATTTTAAGATTAAAAATACGCATACAAGGATTTCTTAGGGTTTTGATGGTTTTTTAGTGCAGTCCGATTTACCTTTGTATTTCTATTTAATTGAAGAAATAAATGCAAAAAAAATCTGGAGTTCCGTCTGCTTTAGAAGAAAAACAAAACCTTCATCCACTCAACATACATCGTCAACGGTATGATTTGGAAGCATTGTCGATGGTCTCGCCTTTACTAAAAAACTATCTTTCCATCACAAAAAAAGGGGAAAAAAGTATTGATTTTGCCAATCCTAATGCCGTAAAAATCTTAAATCAAGCCTTATTAAAATATCATTATGGACTTGAGTATTGGGACATTCCCAAACAATATTTGTGTCCGCCCATTCCCGGTCGAGCAGATTATATTCATTATGTAGCAGATTTGCTAAAAAAAGAGTCTAAAAAGCCCATATCTAACCCGATTCGGGTATTGGACATCGGAACTGGAGCCAATTGTATTTATCCAATATTAGGGCATAAAATCTATCAATGGAATTTTGTGGGAAGCGATATAGACAGCAACTCTTTGGAAATAGCACAACAAATTTTGGACAAAAACCCAGAGATAAAGCCCTTTATTTCCTTAAAATTACAACAAAATAGGGCTAATATTTTTGATGGAATTGTGGAAAAAATAGACTTTTTTGAGCTAAGTATTTGTAATCCACCCTTTCACTCCTCTCCAGAAGAAGCGAACCGACAAGCATTAAAAAAGATAAAAAATCTACAAAAAACAAACACTAAGGTCGGTTCTCTTAATTTTGGTGGACAAAACAATGAACTTTGGTGCGAAGGAGGCGAGTTTCGATTCATTAAACAGATGATTGAAGAAAGTATATCATTCAAACAGAATATTCGTTGGTTTACGAGTTTAGTTTCTAAAAAAGAGCATCTTGCACCTTTGACCAAACTCCTCGAACAAAAAAGTGCCATTGACATAAAAATTATTCCAATGGCACAAGGACAGAAAATATCCAGAATATTGGCTTGGCGGTTTCAATAAAAAGAATTAATTTACTCGAAAGCATTCATAACAATATGATTAATAAATTTCATAAAAATACCCTAAAATAAATTTTATCAAAATGCCATATTTAATTTTTGATTTGGAAATGTCTGGCCCAGAGGTGGGCTACCACGATATCATTCAGATTGGTGCTGTTTTGGCTGATGACCAATGGAATAAAATATCAGAATTTGAAAGTCTTGCCTACCCCGAAAATCCGGATACCCTCACGGATGCTGCCGAGGAAATTCATGGCATCTCACTCATCGACTTGGAAGAAGCTCCTGCCTTATTTGAAGTCTTGGAAAACTTCGAGAATTGGATAAAAAAAACACTCAAACTACAATCCAATGACCCACTTCATGGCATCGTTTTGTGTGGACAAAGTGTGGTCAATGACATCAATTTTCTGAAATTCAGCTACGAAGAACTCAACATGCCTTGGTCTTTCTCCCATAAAATGTACGATTTAATGACCATGACTTTTATGATGTATCAGATTTTCGACAACCATAAAATGTCTCATCCCAAATCGATGAGCCTCAAAAGTGTAGCAGAATATTTTCATTTAAACAGAGAAAATGAGCAACACAATGCTTTAGAAGATGCACGATTGACATTTGAATGCATGAAAGAATATATGAAATTAATGAAAAACCTGCAATTTAAGGCAAATCTATAATCTTTCTCGATTTCCCCAACCTAACAAATTTTATTTTTGGTAATCCTATAAATGTAATGCTTTACATTTAAGGTTATAATGACAAATAAAATATTTCGGTAGTGTTTTAAAATGTATGCTGAAATGACACAAGAAGGCAATACCTTTGCAGAATGTCTTATGTTCTAGTCAAAGGGTGTTGTCCTCATTGTGGAAGTCCAAATTAAAGAAAAATGGAGATATGGGCAACGGCAAACAAAACTTTTATTGTCAAGATTGCCACAAACAGTTTCAATTTGATTGCCAATATCTGTCGTTTCAGTACTTAGACAATGGTTTAAAACACAAGCAGAACCAAACTTTCAAGGGGTTTACGAAAATGTAATTCTTGACGAGTTTTGGAGTTGGGTTGGCAAACGAAAAACAGGCAAACGTTGGGTTTGGTATGCTTACTGTGC
>CAYUFZ010000398.1:2046-2444 GCA_964444025.1 uncultured Emticicia sp. | reverse complement strand
TTTCTCCAAGAGATTCGCATTATTTCGAGCTTCAATAAGGCTATCAAATACTTCATTTGTCATTACTTCCCTCAGATAATATTCCTCATTTCGCCTTAAAAGAGTTTTTAGTTCTTCAAAAAGCCTAACCGAACCCCGAACCGTCGGAATAATTTCTGTCAGTTCGGTAGCCGACCGAATCAATTACGAATTTCTTTCTTTTGCAGCTTTACCATCGCTGTAATTTGGGATTTCATAATCCTCTATTTTTTGAAAAAATAATTCAAGAAATAAATCAATCATCCCTAAATTACTCTCCTCAATTTTCAGATACTCCCATTTTGTCAAGGCAACCGTATTTTGTGGCTGATTTTTCATCATACCCAAGTCACCCACCTTTACATGAATATGCGGCTGTG
>CAYUFZ010000398.1:765-2036 GCA_964444025.1 uncultured Emticicia sp. | reverse complement strand
AGTAAAAGCATACCAACTCATTGCTCCCTGAGCCAATGTTTTAAGTTCGTCGGAGTCTTCCAAGCCCAAAAGATATTCGTACAACTCAATGCCTATTTTGCCCTTAAACCACCTTTCTGAAATCAGCAAAAATGGCTCAATAGTCGCTGCATTCAGCTTACTTTGTACCCCTCCAATATTTTTTTTTACTATATCTGCTGTAATTATCATTGATTTACGGGAAAATTAGTTGCTGCCTGAACTCCTTTGCTATTGGTATCCAAAGTGGTAATCTGAATTCCATCGTACCATCGGTAAACGTTTTTGTATCCCATCATTCGCAGACATTTATTGATTGGGTCAGCTATGATTGTTCGGGGGATAGTTGTTCTAAAATACTGTTGATAATCTGCCATCACTCTAATTTGCGAGCCTGAATCATTGCCTTTCCCCGGGTTTACCCCAGCCAACGTTGGCACTAATCCGATGGCATTGGCTATGTTTTGCATCGACATTTCTAATATTTTAGAGTAGGCATCGTCAGACATTTTATTGTCTATCGGCTCAATTTTGATAGTATCAAGAGCCGCCCCATTTTCGCCTCGTAAGTATTTCACAAGCAATGCCTTATTTACATTTGCTTCGCCCGACAGCATCTTCCGCATCTTTTCCTCAAAATCCTTCCATTTTTTCATTACCTGTTCCTTTGCATCAAGTTTGCCATTGCCTTCCGCATCAAAATAATCTGCTGGCATTTTGATAATATACTTGATATTATAGCCATTCTTAATGCCGTTTTTATGAAATACAGGAATAAGGTTTGCAAGCTCAATCCACTCTTTTGCCATCCACCACGACGGATAAGCATAAAAAGGATTGCCGGGTGTGATGGTTTTGGAATGTAGAATCTGAACAATATCCGTCGAAATGGTATTGGCATTGAAGGAGAAAATCTCCTTAGAAAATTCTTTATTAAAACCAGAATCTTTGCCAAATGTCGGATTTGTTATGAATCCCCCATCTCTTTTTATTCTCGTCACAAAGGCATCACTGATACTAATGAGTATTTTTTTGGTCTTTAAATCATACTCAAACCTTGTAAATACATTGCCCAATTCGACACGCTGTGTAATTGCGGCGATTTCGTAAAGTTGCAAATTAGTTTCTTCTGCCCAATCGTTTAATTTCTCGTCGAAAAAAGGCTCCGCAGTACCATCTTGGTTTTTCTTATAAAATTGGCCCCCCGACCCATAAATCATGTCACGTAGAGTATCAAGCTCTGCCTGAAGCTG
>CAYUFZ010000398.1:0-755 GCA_964444025.1 uncultured Emticicia sp. | reverse complement strand
ATGTTTGGAATCACTAAGAAAATAGTTAGAAGCCGAAAAACTCTCGTCTGTCAGCTGTACCATTGCACTCTGATTTGTGCCTGAAATGATAAATGTACTTTCCATATTTAAGTTGTGTGGTCTATTACCATCCCGTTATATTCGATAATAAGGTCTATTTTTACTCTAAAATGTTGTGAGTTTTCATGGTTATAAAGCAATAATTCATGATTCGCATTTAAGTTTCCTCTAAATTTTGCTTCATGCGGAAAAGTCTGTACCGATTTGGAGCATCTTGCCTTATAGCCAATCGAACCATCCATTTTTCGATATTTTATCGAAAAAACATGAATTTTGTCGCCCCTGGTATCTTGATGAATATCGGCAAATACTGCTCTTCGCTTTATTTTTTGTTTCATGTTCAAATTTTTTAAAATAATCATTAAAAAAAAAGGACAACTTTTAGCGAATTAAAAAAGCCATGAGCAACACTTTCCCTAAAGCAAATCGGAAAATCCACCTTTCCCGATTTGCTTTTTTGTACTTTACAGACATTTGCTTCAGTTGCCGCTCTGCCAGTTGGTTTGAGATTCTTAGCTGCACATTCTCCTCTGTGATGGCGTATAAATCTTTGTTTAAAGTCAATACCCTTTTTTTAGCAAACTCATATTTGATAAGCGAATCAAAAATTGCCCTCGAATTTTCAATGTACAGTTGAATTTGCAGGGAGTCTTCCCGACTTGATGTATTCATTAATTGCCCGAATCCTTGCCGAC
>CAYUFZ010000397.1:0-2444 GCA_964444025.1 uncultured Emticicia sp. | reverse complement strand
AGTAGTGCTTGGCTTTGTTTAATCAGTGAGGCTGATTGGTTTAGATTAAGTTTTCCACAAAAATTAATAATTTTTTTCTCACCCAAAGCCTGCTGAATATGTGTGGCATTGGCTTCGTCTTCTTTTCCTCCCAATAAAACAATTGTTGAGTTGATTTTTTGGCAAATATCAATGATTTTGTCGTTCGGAAGTTTTTTGGTGGCATGTTGTCCTCCGATTGCAAAAGTGATAAAGGTTTCAGGATAGTGAAAAAAATCCTTTTCAGGAATAAAATAGTCCAAACCTTTATTATCATTTTCAATACCGATACTTTTTACACATGCCATGTACCTATCTACAATATGAATATCTGGCATCTGATTCATTTTCAGATTTACTAAAAGCCATTTTTGAAAATTGAGTTTATCAAAGCTGAAACTTTGAGCCTTTCGACAAGCCAATTTAATGAGCCAGCTCCTCAAATTATGATGCAAATCTATAATATAATCAAAATTTTCTCTTGCCAAGTTTTGCTTTAACTCAGATAAAGAACCCTCCAATAAATGAATTTTATCCAAATAGGGGTTGTTTTCAAGCAATACCTTAAATTGTTTTTTACTGACAAAATGAACCTCTGCATTGGGATATTGTAGCTTTATACACCGGATAACCGGACTTGTCAATACAATATCGCCAATGGATGAAAAACGGATGATAAGGAATTTTGTTTTTTTCATTTGTTATAATCCAATTTAATGATTTTGCCGTCTTTTTTAGTAAATTTCCAACGTTTGTGCGACCAGAACCAAAATCTAGGCTCCGAATTTATATCCGTTTCCAAAAAATTGGCATGTTTTCGAATCATTTCTTCTTCGCTCATCTCTTGGGGATTTTCGCAAAGTAATTGGACTTTTAAGCAGTATTTGCCTCGACTTTTTGCTTGAATTGACATGTACAGAATCGGTAAATCATATTGTTTAGAGAATCTTGCCATCCCTGTAAAAAATCCTGTTTCTTGATTCAAAAAGCTTGTCCAAAAGGCTTTTTCAGGAGGAGGAGATTGGTCATTCAATAATACAAGTGCGAAAGGTTTGATGTCTTTTTTTTCTAATTCGGCTGCTGCTTCTTTCATCGGAATTAGCTGGCTGCCATATCTTGTTCTGAAACGATAAAAAAAATCATTAAAATACTTGTTACTCAAGGGTTTATACACAGCTTTTACTTGAAAAGGTATCAAGGAAGGAAGAGCTAAATTTGCCATTTCATGGTTGCCGTAATGCCCAGAAGTAATGATTATATTTTTATTTTTTTTGAACAATTCCTCAACAATTGGGGATTTTTCAATCTGCACTCGCTCCAAAAAGGTAGCGGGTTGCATGGTGATACATTTAAGCACTTCAAACAAAAAATCAATAATATATCTATAAAAACCTTTTTCAATGCGGATAATTTCTGCAAGGTTTTTGTTTGGAAAACTATTGATTAAATTTTTTCTGACTACTTTTTTTCGATATCCCAAGGCATAAAGTAGGGGGAATAATAAATCAGAAAGTAAATAAACTACCCGAAAAGGCAGGATTGAAAAAAAATAAAGTATGGGTAAAAATATATAAAATCCTATCTTTTGCATTAGTTTTGATTCAAAGTTGCTATAAAATTTTTGTATTCTTGTATGGTGTCAATATCGATATTTCCGTATGGAAAATTTACTAAAGCTGTATTTTTTTGATTTTTTAATACAAGCTTTTTTGCCCCTTCGTCGCCTTCCAATTCAAGTATTTCATTAAACAGGTGTCTTTTGAAAAGTACAGGAATTCCAATGATTCGCTCATTATTTTTAAAATATTCACAAGCAACGACCGAAATGTCTGGCGATTCTTCGGCTTTTTTTATCATTTCTTTCAATAAATGTTCCGATACCATAGGCATATCACTAGTGATAAAAATGACAGCATCTATCTCTTTTTGGGTCATGAATGAACCAACTAATCCCATTTTCATCGAAGATGCCATTCCTTTTTGCCATTGCGGATTATCAATAAGGGTCATCGGAATGTTTTTCAGCTCTTGCTTCAACAATTCCTTATTTGCTCCCAATACACAGACAATCGGATGGCACGGAGTTTCTAAAGTCTCCTCAACAATCCGTTTAATCATTGTTTTCCCTTCTACCAACATGAGCTGTTTGGGCAAGCCCATTCGGGAGGATGCTCCTGCGGCAAGTATAATAATTCCAATATTCATCATTTAATGAGCTTCTAGCCAATTATTTCCTATGCCAATTCCAGTTTGCATTTTTACGGGTAAAGGAATGGCATTACACATTAATTCGTTGATTTTTTCTTTTAAAAATTCGATTTCAGAGTGGTGAGCATCAAAAACCAATTCATCATGCACTTGTAAAATCATCTTTGATTGAAGTTGCTCTTTTTCAATCATTTGATGGATATTTACCATGGCAACTT
>CAYUFZ010000396.1:0-2447 GCA_964444025.1 uncultured Emticicia sp. | reverse complement strand
ATCAAAGAAAATATAGCCTTTTTGTATCCATTCAATCATTTTGTATCCGCTTGCTAAAAAAAACAATAAATATCAATAAATATTTAAAAATCTAATTTTTTGATTGTATTTTGCATCATCATTAGTCAAAACCAAACCATTCTCATGAATAATCGTATCGGCGGCTACTTAGCCGGAAAAATTCCAGCAGATGCCAAAAAAAAGACCATCGGGAGCTTAGACAGCCTACCTTCTAAAGTTGATTTAAGACCGCATTTAACAGAAGTAGAAGAGCAAGTCGGGAATAGTTGCGTAGCGAATGCCTTCGCAGGAGCTTACGAATACTTAGCCAAAAGAACTAATGGAGAATCTTCGGACGTAAGTCGCTTATACATCTATTATAACGCCCGCTGGCTAAGCGAATCTCATGAAGAAGATTGCGGTTCTTATATGGTCAAAGCCATTGAAGGGCTTAAAGAATATGGGGCTTGTTCCGAAGAACTTTGGCCTAATGACCCAGACTTGATTTTAGACGAACCAGACGAAGATTCCTATAATCAAGGTGCTAATTTTAAAATTGTTGAGTCAGAATATATTGAAACAGACTTGGACACCTGGAAACACACATTGGCAGAGGGCTATCCCATTTCATTTTGCTTGAATACTTTCAGTTCTTTTGATAGTGCTTCTAAAAACAAAGGCAGAGTTCCGATGCCCAAAGCAAGCGATAATGTTCGAGAAACACATGGTTGGCATGCCATGCTTTGCGTGGGATATTCCGACCCCGATAAGGTTTTTATTGTGAGAAACTCTTGGGGAAATAGCTGGGGAGATAATGGTTATTGCTATATCCCTTACGATTATGTGATGAATGAAGAATTTAATGGAAATGACTCATGGATTATTAAATCGGTAGAAAATCTGGATTTCAGCGAGGGGGTTTGGGACGAAAGCGAAGAATCTAATTTTGCAACAGAAGGACTGATTTATATCACTGATTTTTGGATAGAAACAGAAGACATGGAGGCTTTTGCTGGCTTGTTGGAAGAATTATGTATGGAATATGTGGCAAATGAAGAAGACTTTTACTTCGATTATGAATCAAAAGAGGAAGATGGCGTAGAATATACCTATATCAATAATTTTGAGATTTTAACCGAGTATTTTGATGATTTTATTGCAGATTTAGAAACACTTTGCGAAGAAAATGCCATAGAGTCCAATTATGGTTTTGAATACGAAGGTGCCGAATAATCCAATTGCCCCCAATCTATCTTTTTAGAAAAATAAATTGGGGGCTAAATTAAGAAATTTTGAACAAAATATACTCTATACTCACCTCTCAAACTCCACCAAATGCTCCGAAGCATATTCATCGTCTCCAGGCTTGATTCGTTTGACAAAAAATCTTGCTTTTTTACCTAAAATCAGACACGTATATTTGTTTTTTATATCTTCCTCTGTATCCAGAGGCTGCAAAGAAGGATACCAAAGTATATAGCCTGGTTTCTGAAAAAACAATTCGGGTTTGGTCCATTCTTGACTATTAGAACCTACTGAAAGGTCTTTGTTTTTATTAAAAGAAATATAGACTTTATCCCCAATCCAAGATTTTCCTTCCACTCTCCCCATCATCATCACCCAGCAATTCAGATAGGTATTCCAGCTAACCGAAGGTCCCCAATAAAATCCCCCCTTAGGCGAGGAAGAAGGGCCGCCCCCCTCCTCTAAGGGAATTTGCAAAGCACCGATTGGCTTTCCGATACCATTGGAAGGGGCATAAAATCCCTTTCCATCCCACCTTTTGGCTTTTCCATCGGGATTGTCTAAATGTTTCAAAGATATTCTAGCAACACTGATACATTGACCCGACATTTCCACTTTGGGGTCATATTTTTTTTCATCATACCGACCAGGATAACCATATTCTCCATAAAAAAGGTAAAGATACCCCCCACTCGCCACCGCAGATGGGTCTCCTACTCCACCTGCAAAAGTATTGGAGGTATTAAAAGGTTTCAAAACCATTCGAGCATCAAGGTCTTCAATAAAAATCCCCTTATTTTTCCAACTTTTTCCTCCATCAATAGATTTCATGATACCTATTCTACAGACAGCCGCCGCACTTTTAGGCCCTCTTAAGCCCTGTGGCCATTTGACATTTTTGTAGCCCTCGCCAGTTTTAGGATTGTATGGCAATGTTTGTGGATAATTTTCATTATGATAGATGCCATACAAGGTCTTTCCAGAATGATCATTCAAGTCTTGATAGACTGTCTCAATCCACACAGCCCCATGCAAGCCTGATTTACCCACTGGTGCATTTTCAGGCATGATGGGTTCAAAGAAATTTTCTGCTGGACTTTTAAATACTTCCGCTGCATTTTTACCATCAGCATAGCGATTGTCCACCCCCAATCCCCAAACGGGGTCTTCTCCATATTTTCCAGGAAAAATTCTAAAAGTAT
>CAYUFZ010000395.1:0-2449 GCA_964444025.1 uncultured Emticicia sp. | reverse complement strand
CTTTGCCACATATTTCTATTGCCGGAGCATGTGCTACGGCTACGCATGGCTCAGGTATTAAAAATGGGAATTTGGCATCTTCTGTTGTTGCATTAGAATTGATAAATGGCAAAGGAGAAGTGGTAAATTTGTCTGCTGACAAAGATGGAGAGGAATTTAAAATGGCTGTGGTGAATCTTGGGGCGTTGGGAATTCTTACCAAAATTACATTGGGTCTTCAACCTACCTTCAAAATGAAACAGGTAGTCTATCAAAATTTACCCATGGCTCAATTGGAAAAAAACTTTGAAACTATTATGTCTGCGGGGTATAGTGTAAGTTTATTTACCGATTGGACCAATAAAAACATCAGCGAGGTTTGGATTAAGAACAAATCTGAAGAGATGAAAGAAATTGCTCCCGAGTTTTATGGTGCTAAACTTCAGACTAAAAACTTGCACCCGATAGAATCATTGGATGCTATTAATTGTACCGAACAAATGGGGGTTGAAGGCCCTTGGTACGAACGTATGCCACATTTTAAAATGGGTTTTACGCCTAGCAGCGGAAAAGAATTACAATCAGAGTATTTCATTGCTTTTGAGCATGCCTATGAAGGATTGATGGCAATAGAGAAGCTACATGACAAGGTATCTCCACACTTATTGATTACGGAGGTTCGTGCCATTGCTGCCGATGAGTTGCCAATGAGTATGATGTATCAAAAGACTTGTGTTGCCTTTCATTTTACATGGAAACAAGAAATTCCAGAAGTAATGGCATTATTGCCAGAAATAGAGGCTGCTCTCGAACCATTTTTCCCAAGACCGCATTGGGGTAAATTATTCGCTTTAAAACCCTCAGTTCTACAAAGTAGAATCGAAAAATTAGCCGATTTCAAGGCTTTGATGCAGAAACATGACCCAGAAGGTAAATTCCGTAATGAATTCATCGATACGAATTTATTTGGGGCTTAGATTTGTATCATTTGGAGTATTTTTTCAGCCCAATCCGAAATAATCTTTTTGGATTGGGCTGAATGTTAAGCCGATTTGAATCGGTATAAATAGGGAGCTTTGTTTGCCGCACCCGTAAATTTTTTTTCTAATCGCTCCAGCACATTCAAATCAAGCATTTTTTTCTGAAAGTTATTTCTTGACAAAGGCTTGTTGAAAATAGCTTCATATAAATTTTGTAATTCTTTCATCGTGAATGTTTCGGGCAATAAATTGAATCCTATCAGTTTTTCATCAATGTTTTGTTGAACTGTCTGGCGTGCAAAGTTTACCATTTCGTCATGATCCATGATAAGTTTTGGCAATTCATTTACATTATACCAATCAATCGAGGAGTCAATAGGCGATTTTTGAGGAATAACTTTGTTAATATCTACCAAAGCATAATATCCTATGGCAATGAATCTTTTCGTAATCCATTCAAAATCTTCTTTGCTGATTTGTCCTTCCCCCAAAAAACAATCATTATCTGTCAGAATCTCTTGCAACAAATCCATGTTATTTCGACCGAAATCTCCAAATACCCTGAATTGCTCCAAAAAAACTTCAGTAATTCCGGTTCTTTCCTCTAATATTCTACTGGCAGCTTGGTCAATCCCTTCGTTTTGATAAATATAACCACTCGGAAGTGCCCAATAATCTTTGGATAAATTGAGCTTAGGAAGCAACACTTTTAATTCGCCCATATCATACCCGAAAATGACACAATCAATCGAGATTTGCTGTATGTAATTTTGCCTGTCAAGTCTTGTCATTCTAAATTGTTTATTGTTGAAATTGTATGTTTTTGGCTTTTTGTAAATTTATAGGATTATTTTTATTTGCAATAATACAAAATTTTATTGTCTTAAATTTAGACAATAAAATAAAAATTCTATATTTGCATAAAAATAACCATTATCTATGAAAAAAATACTCAAAATAGCTCTTTGGACATTTATTTCTTTGGCGATAGTATTGGCGGGGGCAATGTCGTTGTTTATGTATAAGGTAAAATATGGTTTTCCTGTCTCTTATGAAACAGATATTCCCTCTATCCCTTTTGATGCCAACAAGCCTGCCGTATTGTTATTTTCAAAAACAAGTGGTTTTCGTCATGCTGGCTCAATAGAAGCTTCTAAGAAAAGTTTTGATGCTTTGGCTAAGAAAAATAATTGGTTTGTTTATCAAACAGAAGATGGAGGTATATTTAATGCCGAACAACTCAGCCACTTTTCGGTCGTTATTTTTGATAATTCTACTGGAGAAGTGATTAATGACGAACAGAAATCAATGGTAGAAAAATATGTTGAAAATGGCGGAACCTTATTGGGTATTCATGGGGCAGGAGATAATTCACACCATTGGACTTGGTACAATAATCATCTTTTAGGAGCCGAATTTTCGCATCATTCCTTAGACCCTCATTTGCAAACAACAGAAGTAAAGAAGGATGGTTTTACCGATAGTTTATT
>CAYUFZ010000394.1:0-2454 GCA_964444025.1 uncultured Emticicia sp. | reverse complement strand
AAAACGACTGTTGCACCATCGGAAAATAAAGATATTCTGTATTTCAGAAATGAACCGGATAATAAAAAATCCGAATCGGTTGTCGAAAAAAAATCAGAACTTGCATCAGAGCCTGAGGTAATTCGTGCTGGAAGTAAAATTCAGGGTATTACGATTATCGGAAAAATTGATTTGGATAAGAAACCGTCGCCTCCGACAACCGCTGTTTCTGAACCAAAAATTGAAGAAGTTGCTCCGACAAAACCAATTGTCGAGCAAGTTATTCCTCCTGTGGTGGTAGAAACTAAAATCGAAGAAGTGCAAAAAACTTCGGTAGAAAAGGAAAGTGTGGTTGCTACTCAAAATAATGCTCCAAAAGTGGAAGAGAAAATCGTCGAAGTCAAACCGGTAGTGGTTCCTCCAACGACGACGGAACAGGTTATTTTGCCTGTTAACGAAAATTCTGATGCAAGCCAAAAACCGGCAACGGATAATGTGAAACATGAGAATTTAGATAAAAATCAAAATACTGAACAAACAAAGCCTTTGTCTCAAGATACCAAGCCTATCAAGCCCGACACAATCAAGTCGGAGCAGAAAACTCAACAAAATCCTTCTCGAAATGAGAATCAGTACCCTAAGCAAAATAGGGGAAATGAAGGGCAAAATAGACCTGCCAATAAAGTTGAAAATAAGCCTTCTCCAAAGGTAGAGCCTATTGTAAAGAAAGTGGAAGAGGTTGTTGCTGAACCAGAATTGATTCTAGCTAAAGGAGAAAAATTACAAGGATTGAAGGTTTTAGGAAGAATTGAGCTTCCTGTTGATAAAAAAACAAGTTCTTCGGAGGATAAAGATTCAAAGCGTAAACGTAAGCGTAAGCGTATGAAGCGTGGCGAAAAGGTAACTACGGGGGACGCAAATACGCAAGCAGCCAATAAGCCTAAAACAAATACTGAAAAAACGGCTACATCAACGACGGCAAATAGCAATAATAATAATGCTAATGCTAAGAAGGTTGATCCAAAGAAAAAGAAAGAGAGAAAAGAGGAAGTAACCCAGGTTCAGGTAAAAGAGCAGATTAAACAGACAATGGCTCGTATGCAAACCAAAGGGCCTGACTTTGGAGCAAAATACAGAAAAGATAAGCGTAGAAATAGGGCTGATCAAGAGGAGCAAAGGGCTCAATTGGAAAGAGAGGAAAGCAATATCTTGAAAGTTACGGAGTTTATTTCTGCGGCTGATTTAGCATCTTTAATGGATGTTTCTGTGACAGATGTAATTTCGGCAGCGATGAAAATGGGTATGTTTGTGTCAATCAATCAAAGATTAGATGCCGAATCTATTCAAATGCTTGCTTTGGAATTTAATTTTGATGTACAATTTATTAGTGCAGAAGAAGAAATTAAGGTTGAAGCAATCGAAAAAGTCGATGCAGAAGACGATTTACTACCTCGTGCTCCGATTGTGACGATTATGGGTCACGTGGATCACGGAAAGACATCATTGCTTGATTATATCAGACGTACGAAGGTAGCTTCTGGTGAGGCAGGTGGTATTACGCAACATATTGGGGCTTATTCGGTGGATATTGAAGAAGGACCCAATAAGGGAAAGAGACTGACATTTTTGGATACTCCAGGTCACGAAGCTTTTACGGCGATGCGTGCAAGGGGAGCAAAAATTACGGATATTGTCATTATTGTGGTTGCAGCTGACGATAGTGTGATGCCTCAAACAAGAGAAGCGATTAACCATGCTTTGAATGCGGGTGTGCCTATTGTTTTTGCCATCAATAAAATTGATAAAGAGGGTGCAAATCCAGCTAAAATTCGTGAGGATTTGGCTAAAGAAAATATACTAGTCGAAAGCTGGGGTGGTAAGTATCAAGAACAAGAGGTATCGGCTAAAAGAGGAATAGGGATTGATGAGCTTCTCGACAAGGTATTATTGGAGGCTGAATTGTTGGATTTAAAAGCAAATCCAAATCGGACTTCAGTGGGAGCTGTTATCGAAGCTTCCTTAGATAAAGGTAGGGGCTATGTTACTACTGTCATGGTTCAAAACGGAACGTTACGCATGGGAGATGTGATTTTAGCAGGACAATATTATGGAAAGGTTAAGGCAATGGTAGATGCAACTGGTAAAAGAATCAAGTCTGCAGGGCCTTCTACACCTGTTCAGGTCTTGGGATTGCCTGGTGCACCACAAGCCGGAGATAAATTCAATGTGATGGATTCGGAGCGTGAGGCAAGGGATATCGCCAATAAACGTGAACAAATCAATCGAGAACAAAGTATTAGAGCCAAAAAACATATTACCCTAGAAGAAATTGGAAGACGTAAAGCAATTGGAAATTTCCATCAATTAAATGTGATTGTGAAAGGTGATGTGGATGGCTCTGTGGAAGCCTTGTCAGACTCTTTATTGAAATTATCAACTGAAGAAATTCAGGTAAATATCATCCACAAATCGGTG
>CAYUFZ010000393.1:0-2455 GCA_964444025.1 uncultured Emticicia sp. | reverse complement strand
GCTAAATTACTCAACAAAAATGAAATAACAATTAGCTTTTAAATTTTATTGCTAAATTGGTATAAACATTAATTGAATAACCCATCATTCTATGATTGAATTCGCTAAAATGTCTGAAATATTCTTAATCTGAAATTTTCAGTCAGCTTTTTTTTGCGTGTATGATTTGAAATAATCTCCAATGCGGGCTGTGCGGCGGTTAGTCCTAATGCCAAGGGAAGCTTGGTGTTTTCCAATGGATTGACCCTCCAATTGGCCCATTCAAACAGCAAATAGGATAGGGGGGCAAAGGTCATAAAATTGACTCGAATGGGTCGTTTGGGGCGGACATAAATATGACTTATTTCAGAGATATTTACGGATACCAATTCATATCTATTGCTGACTTCATCGAGTACTGCCATCACAACGGAAGAGTCATTGATGGCATGAATGGCATCTTCAAAAATAAAATCTCCTTTGGTTCGACATCTGAAATAATCTCCAATATAAAACCTTGTACGTTTGTTTTTTCGTAGATTTTCTAAAACCAAGTATTTCTCCCGATTGAAAATAGCTTTGGCTTGATTTGGATTTTTTTCATAAATCAGTTGCTCCACTGGTTTGGGTTCTCTTTGATGAATATCTTGGGCATTTGTTGGAATATTGAATACAAATCCCAAGAAAATAAGAAAAATTGTTGTTTTTTTCATAGTTTAATCTTTTAATGAAACGCCTCCCGATACAATTAATTTCATTACTTCTGCACTCGGCAAATCCAATAGCTTAATGTTATTTTTTGGAACTAATATCAATTCTCCCGAAAAGGCATAGCTATGGGGAAAATACACCGCCACCAAGTCGTCTAAACCGATACTACTCAAATCACTTTGGGTAATAAATCCAATTTTATATACCTGAGCGTGTTGGTTCAGCTGTACCACGGCTGCTTGGGTAAATTTGCGTTTATCACCTACAAAAGCGGAAATTAAATCTTTGAAAGCAAAGTAGAAAATCCTTACCAAAGGAAGATGACTGATTGTGTTTTCGATTAGATTTTCAAGTGTTTGGGGCAATAAAACAGAAAATAAAAATCCAATAAACATCGTACCAAACAAGACTATCAAAAATCCAAGTCCAGGAATGAAAAGATCTCTGTTTGGGTCTTCTGTCGGAATTCTTATTCTGATGATGTTATCGACAAAATCAAAAGCTCCCAGCAATATAAAAATCGTAAAACCGATTGGGGCAACAAAAAGTAGCCCTCGTACAAAGTATGAGAAAAATCTGTTTAGGATTGGTTTGTCACTCATGGTCTAAAAAATATTAGGAAAAATTTTGGTTTAATGTGGAATAGAAATAATGTGGCTTGGTTTGAACTTCAATCCAAATTTTTCGTATTGATGAAACAAATGTAATAAATTCTTATTCTATATTTTCATTTTATTAATTTTGAAATAAAATTTTAATTTTTGTTTATTTTCAACTCATCTTAAATGATTAAGATTATGGCGTTTCGATATTTTCTCCAAAAATCCTGTTATTTATTGTTTTTCTTATTTTGGGGTATTTCTGTTGGTTTTGCTCAGCTGTCTATTAGTGACAATAAGCGATACATCGAAAAAGATGGCAAAGCCTTTTTTTGGATGGGAAGCACCGCGTGGGAGTTATTTCATCGATTGGATAGGGAACCAGCAGATTTTTATCTTAAACGCCGGGCTGCTCAAGGTTTTACGGTTATTCAGGCTGTAGTGTTGGCAGAATTTGATGGACTTCATACACCCAATGCCTATGGAGAATTGCCTTTTATCAATGATGACCTCGACAAGCCCAACGAGAAATATTTTCGTCAGGTAGATGCGATAATTGAGCTTGCTCAAAAATATGGATTGACTATCGCATTATTGCCCACTTGGGGAGATAAAGTATGGAAGGCTTCTTGGGGTGCTGGGCCAGAAATATTCACTCCTCAAAATGCCGAAAGATATGGAAATTGGTTAGCAGAAAGATACAAAAATCGTTCAAATATTGTTTGGATATTGGGTGGAGATAGAAATCCACAAAACCAGAAGCATGTTGAAATTTGGAACAAAATGGCTTTGGGTATTCAGAATGCTTATGGAACAAGTACAAAATTGGTGATGAGTTTTCATCCACAACCGAATGAGCGTGGTGCTGCCGAATGGTTTAATGAAGAAAAATGGCTTTCGTTTAATATGTTTCAGAATGGGCATTGCCGAGATACACAGCATTATGATAAAATTTTTGCTTCTTATCAGTCTTTGCCTACTCGTCCGGTGATAGATGCCGAACCAATTTACGAAGACCATCCCGTTTGTTTCAATCCTACGGATTTGGGGACTTCCAGTGCTTTTGATGTCAGAAAATATGCTTATTTGGATTTGTTTGCTGGGGCTTTTGGACATACCTATGGCTGCCATGATATTTGGCAATTTTATTCTCCAAAGTATGAGGC
>CAYUFZ010000392.1:2004-2473 GCA_964444025.1 uncultured Emticicia sp. | reverse complement strand
TATACCAAGCTAGCACCTAAGAAATTTGTGAGCCAATTTATGGGAATTTGGTTTGTGGCGGCATCCTTAGGAAACCTCATCGCAGGGATTTTTGCGGGTGGTTTCAATGAAAATAATTTACAAGAAATGCCCAACCTTTTTCATCAAGTATTTTTATTCGGAACAATTTCGGGGCTTGTGTTATTGATACTTGCAAAACCGATTGAAAAAATGATGGGAGGTATTAAATAAGAAAACCTTTGTTATTTACGAATAAAAGCTTTTTTTTTGCTAAAAATTAATTTCCAAAGTCGAAGTCAAACTAATTTTGACCTAAAGCATACATAAGAAACAATGGCAAAGTTCAGCACAAATACCAAAACTGACGTAGTTACGCATATAGGTATCATTGCAGCATTGATTTTAATCGTTTTTTTTACATTCTTTTTTGTATATCTTCCTTGGAGTACTAATCATGGACAATCAATTA
>CAYUFZ010000392.1:0-1994 GCA_964444025.1 uncultured Emticicia sp. | reverse complement strand
ACTGTTCCGGATTTGAAAGGCATGAGTATCCAAGAAATGGAAGATATTTTAGACGATAAAGGCTTGGATTTTGAAGTCAGTGACTGTACTTATGTCGCAGGGTCAAAACCTTTGTCTATTCATTCTCAATACCCTAAATCGGGTTCGAGTGTCAAAGAAGGTAGAAAAATTTATTTGACTATCGTTACAGAAACGCCTCCAATGGTAAAGATTCCGGATGTAATTGGTCGTTCTACTTCTAGTGCCAAAAATCAATTATTGAGTGTTCAATTAAACTTGGGTTCTATTGAAATCACTCCTGCTTTGGAGGAAAACACGGTTTTGAAAATTAAATTCAACGGAAAAGAAGTAAAAGCTGGAACGTTAATTCCCAAGGGGTCTTCTATTGTCTTTGTCGTTGGAGATGGATTAGGAAACCAATCTGTTGAGATTCCTGATTTGGTTGGAAAAGCACTTGATGAAGCAGAAGTATTGGTTGCTGGACAAAATTTAATCCTTTCCAAGGAGTTTGTTGGGACTAGTGATGGATATGAAGATGGGGTAATCATCAGTCAAAATCCTTCAATTGGGGCAAATAAACTGAAATACAATGATGTAATTTATGTCAAAGTTTCTGGCAATGCTCCGAGCAATGAAGAAATTAATCAATAAATAATAATTAATACAATGGATGAGAATTTTGATATCAGCGTTGAAGAATTAAAAAAACTTTTGGAGAGCGGAGAGCCTATTCAGTTGATTGATGTGCGTGAAGAATATGAATATGAAGCAGATAACCTTGGCGGGCAACTGATTCCTTTGGGAGAAATTCCCGATAGAATGGAAGAATTTGAAGCACTTAAAGGCAAAGATATTTATATTCATTGCAGAAGTGGGGCTAGAAGCGGAAATGCAAAAAATTATTTGCTTGCCCAAGGCTTCGCCAAAGTTCATAATGTTATGGGGGGTATCATGGCTTATCGTGCCATGGAAAGCCAATCTTAAATTTGCAAAAGACTCGATTTTCGAGTCTTTTGTTTATCCATTAACTATCAATTTTAGAAAACATCATGCTCTCCGAATTTGGCGTCGTTTTACTTGCCATCATTTTTGCATTGGTTGCTGTAATAGCTATTTTAGGCATTGCCAAATTGCTTCGTCCTCAAAAACCTAATGAGGAAAAATTAAGTACCTATGAATCTGGAGAAGCTCCTATGGGCAATGCTCAAGTTCAGTTTAATACAAAATTCTACATCGTCGCTCTTGTATTTATTTTATTTGACGTGGAGCTTATTTTCCTCTTCCCTTGGGCAACAATCTTTGGAAATAAACAGCTCATTCGTGAAAGTCAAGGCTTATGGGGCTGGATGGCACTGACAGAAATGTTTATTTTTGTATTCATTCTTGCTTTGGGTTTGGCTTATGTTTGGGCAAAAGGACACCTCCATTGGGTTGTCGGAGACCCAAAAAAGTCTAATTTTAACTCCGTTGTTCCGAAAGATTTATATCAAAAAGTGAATAATAAATACTCCAAAAAATGAATTTTGAAAGTTTAGACAAAATCGAGCATATCAAAACAGGGGAAAGCGAAATTATTCTGACTTCATTGGAAGAATTGGAAAATTGGGCTAGAGCAAATTCGCTATGGCCATTAGGCTTTGGGCTTGCTTGCTGTGCCATTGAAATGATGGCAACCTATGCTTCTAATTTTGATTTGGAACGATTAGGTGTTTTTCCTCGAAATTCGCCAAGACAAGCGGATGTGATGATTGTCTCAGGAACTGTTACCTTTAAAATGGCCGATAGAATTAGGAGGCTTTATGAACAAATGCCTGAACCTCGGTATGTAATTTCGATGGGAAGCTGCTCGAATTGTGGTGGCCCTTATTGGGAACATGGCTATCATGTTGTCAAGGGTGTTGATAGAATCATTCCAGTCGATGTGTATGTTCCGGGTTGTCCTCCAAGACCAGAAGCCCTCATTGGTGGAATTTTAAAATTACAAGAAAAAATCA
>CAYUFZ010000391.1:0-2497 GCA_964444025.1 uncultured Emticicia sp. | reverse complement strand
AAAGATGGCAAAGACTTTTATCAATTCTTGTTTGAACAAACAAAAGAAGATTTTAAAGATGATGATCTATTCGAACCTAACGAGATAATAAGGATTAGAGAAAATAGTTTTGAGGCAATCGTTGAGGAATTACAGATTTACAATCTTTCAACAACTTCTGACGATGTGAAAGGTATAGCCTTTGAGCAATTCCTTGGTAAAACATTTAGAGGAGAATTAGGACAGTTTTTCACTCCTCGAACAATTGTAGATTTTATTGTAGATGTATTAGACCCACAAGAAAGCGAAGTTATTTGCGACCCGTGTTGTGGCAGTGGTGGTTTTCTAATAAAAGCTTTTGAATATGTACGAGCAAAAATTGAAAACGAAATTCATATAGCCAAAGAAAAAATCAAACAAGAATATTACAACGAAGCTTACGAAAAACTAAGCGACAAAAAGAAAGCAGAAGTTGATGAAACAGTAAATGATTTGTTTGCTAAACTCAATGCTGAGTTAGACATCAACAATCCGAAAAGCAGAATAAGAGAATTAAGTTATGACTGCATTTTTGGCACAGATGCCAACCCAAGAATGAGCCGAACCGCAAAAATGAATATGATTATGCACGGTGACGGACACGGTGGCGTACATCACAATGACGGACTTTTAAACGTGAACGGTATTTTTGAAAATCGCTTTGACATTATCCTCACCAATCCCCCTTTTGGAAGCAGAGTAGAAAAATCATTAAAAATTACAGAAGCCGACAAATACACGGATATTGATAGAATAAGGAAATACCAAAAAAGATACGGTAGTGCTTATGATGAAGCTTTAAAACAAGTGAATGACAATATTGATAAACCTTTATTGGACTTGTATGAAACAGGCAGTATGAGTACACTAACAGAAGTTTTATTTATTGAACGCTGTCTAAACTTATTGAAACCAGGTGGAAGAATGGGTATTGTTTTGCCCGAAGGTGTTTTGAACAACACTAACCTACAAAAGATTAGAGATTTTGTGGAAAGTAGAGCAAAGATTTTGCTTATTACTTCTATTCCACAAGATGTATTTATTGCTAGTGGTGCAACTGTAAAACCAAGTTTGCTATTCTTCAAGAAATTTACTGAAGAGGAAGTAGAACAATGGAATTCGGTTTCTAAAAAGGCAGAAAAAGACATTACAAAAAAGTACGAACCTAAAACAAAGCCAATTATTGCCAAACTTGAATTGAAAGGCAAAGAAGCACCAAGCACAGAAGAAAAAAAGAAACTTCGAGCAGAGTTAAAGCAATTGGAAGAAACCATTCTCTTTGAAATCAAAGCTCAAGTAAAAAAAGAGTTCAATTACCAAATTCCAATTGCAGAAATTGAGAAAGCTGGAATTAGTAGTACAGGTTCTCAAATTGAAAACGAACTTGAACCATTAGCTCAAGAATTTAAAGAATATCGTAAAAAGAATAAACTTTGGACTAACCACATCAAAGAAATTAAATACCAAGTATCAGACAATGAAATTGGGAGAGTTAGAATATTAGATGGTGTAGTTTCTGAACCGGAAGTTTTTTACAATAAATCGAAGTATTAATGCAAGCAACAGGAAATTCACATTTAAAATTTGTCGACTTCACTCAATTAGTGAGTTGGAGTTCCTATGCCTTGCTAGGTAAGAATTTAATCTATACACAAAAATATTCTTTTGTACGAATTGGTGACTTTCTAAAAAGAAATAAAGAACAAGTTCAAATTCAAGATGGCGTTTTATACAAAAGACCAACTATAAGAATAAATGGGAATGGAATAAGCCTCAGAGACGAAGTTGATGGAAAGAATATTGGAACAAAAAATCAATTCAGAATTTACAAAGACCAATTTCTACTCTCTAAAATTGATGCTAGAAATGGGGCATTTGGTGTGGTTCCGCAAGAACTAGACAAAGGCATTATTACTGGAAATTTTTGGACTTTTGATGTAGATTATAACTTAATAAATCCACATTACTTAACTCTTCTAACAGGCACAAAAGAATTTCAAAAATTGTGTCAAACTGCAAGTGTTGGGACAACAAACAGAAACTATTTGCAAGAAGATTTATTTCTAAATTTTGAAATTCCGCTTCCGAAATTATCCGAACAGGAAAAACTTTTATCTAATTATAATAGCAAAATAAGTCAAGCAAATTTACTTGAACAGCAAGCAAGTGACTTAGAAGGCGAAATTGAGAAATACTTTTTAGAACAATTAGGATTAAAACCATTTAGCTTAAAAGAAAAGATAACAAGTCTTCAAACAACAGACTATGCTTCATTAGACCGATGGGATTTTTTCTCTACTGACACTCGTATTTCTAGTGAATTGAAAAAATCAAAGTTCAAATTAACTTCAATCGGGCAAACTTATCGATTAGCAAAAAGAAGTTTTAATAAAGCTCAATTCAAAAAGGAAACATTTCGGTATATCGAAATTGGAGCAATTGACCCGACAAAAGGAATACTTGAGGCGAAGGAAATAGC
>CAYUFZ010000390.1:1859-2505 GCA_964444025.1 uncultured Emticicia sp. | reverse complement strand
AGACCAACGAATGCCTCAACGATAGATAGAAACTGTGATGCAAATATGAATGGCTCAATACTTTCATTGAACACAGTAGGGGTTAATGATTATATTCAAGCGACTTATACATCTACTACTTATTCAACTACCAATGTTTATCACAGAAGATGGCAAGCCATTGGCTCTCCCATACAATGGTAGTAATTGTTTCATAGAAAGCTATAAATAAATGAAAAATAAACAAATTTTTGCCATTTTATGCATTTGGGGATTATTGATATCATCGCATATATGTTATCCTCAAGTTAAAATAGGGTCAAATCCTACTATCATCAATAGTAATAAAAATATTGATATAGAATCTAGTTCAGGGAAAAAAGTAAATGTCAATAAAGATGATGGCAGAACTTATATTGAGA
Source organism: uncultured Emticicia sp. (assembly GCA_964444025.1). GTDB lineage: Bacteria > Bacteroidota > Bacteroidia > Cytophagales > Spirosomataceae > Emticicia. The sequence goes on along the minus strand of CAYUFZ010000390.1, from coordinate 2,104 downwards.
ATAAACCTTCCGCTACTTTGACAGACAGTATTGTTTTTAGATATACGGATGGGGAGATTCGACAAATGTCGGTATCTCGATTGATAAAGAAGATAAAGGATTCAAAGGATACGGATGGAGATGGTATTCCTGATGGAACTGACCCCGATGATGATGGGGATGGTATATTGGATGGCGATGATAAATGTCCGTTATTGTATGGATGTGCTTCAAACCCTCCCAATGGCAGCACGCATGGTTGTCCG
>CAYUFZ010000390.1:0-1849 GCA_964444025.1 uncultured Emticicia sp. | reverse complement strand
CCGGTGAATTGCTTTCCTGGTAAAATTGTTTCACTCGATTGTAATAATCCAACGAATATCGGAACTCTAACCAAAAGTACGCCTGCTTCAGGAGTCAAATCGACAATTAATTATTCGGGTGGCACTGGAGGAACTTACTCTGCCCTTGCTATCAATTCTACAGGAGTGACTGGATTGACGGCTAGTTTAGCAGCAGGAGTTTTTGTAAGCGGAAATGGGAGTTTAACGTTCGATATTTCAGGAACGCCTACAACAAGTGGTAACGCAAATTTTGCAATTAGTATTGGAGGACAAACTTGTACTTTATCTATTGTGGTTAATGGGATTCCTGGTTCGATTACGGCGTTGAACTGTAGTACCGCTAGGAATATCGGTACATTAACGGGTGGAATTGCTGCTTCGGGAGTAAGTTCTAAAATTGCATATACCGGCGGCAATGGTGGAGATTATTCCGCTCAATCGGTATCATCAAGTGGGGTTATTGGGTTGACAGCTACTTTGTCGGCGGGAACTTTTGTCACTGGAAGTGATAGTTTATCCCTTAGCATTACAGGCACTCCCTCAGGAAGTGGTACGGCAAGTTTTAATCTTTCGATAGGAGGGCAAACATGTACGTTTACCAGAACAGTTGTTGCTCCATTTTCATTTACAAATTGTTCGCAAGCATCTGCTGGAACAATGAAATACGGTACGGCTATTACAACTGGTGTGACCCAAACACTGCGTCTTACGGTTACTGCCCTGAGTAGCTATACTATTCGAACAGATACGGTAAACGGTGTGTTTTTCTCAGGCTCGGGTACATTTACAGCTACTGGAGTGCAAGATGTCATACTAACAGCCTCTGGAACACCAACGGTATCGGGAAGTTCATTTACATATACCGCAAAATATGGAAGCTTCACTTGTACATTTGTTCGGTCGGTTCAGGGAGATACCAAAACAGGGAATGTCGCTGCCATTGGGTCAAATGGATGTAATTCAGGAGGGACAGGCGATCAAGATTATAGAACATTTGGATTCCAAGATACAGGTGGTTCCTTTACTTTAACTGCTGGGAATTATCAATTGTCAACTTCGTTAAACCTTACTGGGGCAGGACAAGTATATGTCATTAAAACGGGATCGGCAGGTCCGACTAAGCCCATTCAAGTTGAAGTAAAATACAGAATCAGAAATACTGCTACAAATGTAACTTATTTGGAGCAAGGTGGCGGAATGTATGAATTAGATGCTTGTCGTTCAAGAGTAGTGGGATATTATACCGCAAGTGGTTCTGGTTTGAATTATAATTCAGGGATACAAAGCATTCCAGCAGGAACTTATGTTCTACAAGCGTATGGAAGCGGATATTTTGGAGGATGTTCAAGCAACGGAGAGGATCGTTGGGGAGCTTGTGGCCCTGCCGTAAATGGTGGAACTTATACTATTTTGGCGAAATAATTTACCTCATATATGTAACGAAATATTTTAATTTTAAAATATTTCGTTACATATATTGCCAAATCAAAACACCATCATAGAAGTACCTAGCATTTTTTTTTGAAGATATTGTAAAAATACAAAATATAATATAATATTACATAAATTTGCACTGGAAACAGAACCCACTCTAAAAAACGGGCGTATCTTCGAAGCCTTATGAGAAGAAATAAATAATTTCCAACTGAAACTAATAAGTGGGGAGAGAATCCCAATTATTTTGTAAATGAGTAAAATTTTATAATAAAATACGGATTGAGTCATAATCATTCATAGTACTTAAAGTATGGTGAGCGTTTTTATGATTCAATTTTTTTCTTTAATTTTACTTTTGAATATTAATCCACTAAACAGTCAAAAATATCGA
>CAYUFZ010000389.1:1836-2514 GCA_964444025.1 uncultured Emticicia sp. | reverse complement strand
TGTCCTAATTGAAGCATAGTAAATTTATGAGTTAATTGGTTCAAAAACCTCTGATTTTACTCTCGTATGATCTAAAAAATTTTTGATTCTATTGGTGGCAGTGTCTAACTCTTCGGTAGAAGCCAAGAAAACAATTCTAAAATGGTCTGGTTTGTAATAGTTAAATCCTGTTCCCGAAACGACCAAGACCTTTTGTTCACAAAGTAAATCGAAAGTGAATTGTTCATCATCTTTAAAAGAGAATTTTTTCAAATCAATCTTTGGGAATAAATACAAAGCTCCTTTGGGTTTGACACAAGTGATTCCCGGAATATCAGTAAGTTTGTAATGAACTAGGTCTCGCTGTTTGCACAACCTACCCGTTGGGGCGACCAAATCATCTATACTTTGATATCCACCCAATGCTGTCTGAATGGCATATTGTGCTGGTACATTGGCACATAATCGTAAGCTTGCCAATAAAGTAAATCCTTCTACAAAAGATTTTGCTCGGTGTGTGGCTCCACTTAAAATGACCCATCCGCCTCGAAACCCCGTGGCACGGTAGTTTTTAGATAATCCTCCGTAGGTCATAACAAATACATCTTCACTTAAAGATGCCATTGGAATATGTTTCACCCCATCATACAGAATTTTATCATAAATATCCAATGGGTGTTTTATTTCTTTTTCAAGTAT
>CAYUFZ010000389.1:375-1826 GCA_964444025.1 uncultured Emticicia sp. | reverse complement strand
TCTGCAAAAATAATGAGGTTATGTTCGGCTGCTATTTTGATAATCCCTTCCAAAATATCCTTATCATACACTGCACCAGTTGGGTTATTAGGGTTGATTACAACAATTCCTTTTGTCTTACGATTAATTTTACTTCTAATATCATTCAAGTCGGGATTCCAATCGGCTTCTTCATCACAAACGTAATGCACAGCTTTTCCGCCAGACAAGCCAACAGAGGTAGTCCAAAGAGGATAATCAGGAGAAGGTACCAAAATTTCATCTCCTTCATTGAGTAAAGCTTGCATGGTCATGACGATAAGCTCACTCACGCCATTTCCAATAAAAATGTCATCGATTGTTACACCCTTGATGCCAATTTGTTGGGTATAGTGCATCACTGCCTTACGTGCCGAGAAAATACCGAGATGATGTACATATCCTTGAGCATTTCGGATATTCATAATCATATCATGCACAATTTCGTCTGGAACATCAAAACCGAAAGGAGCTGGATTTCCAATATTCAAATTGATTATTTTTTGTCCAATAGCTTCTAGTTGTTGTGCCTTTTCAAACACAGGCCCACGAATTGCATAACTTAAATTGTTTAGTCGATTGCTTTTATTGATATTGTTATTTTGCATGATTGACAACGATTATACAGACAAAATTAATTAAAAAAATAGGTAATTGTTTGTTAGATAATAAAAAAGGTCAGTGTTTTGAACCTGACCTTTTATTGAAAATGATATCAGTAAAAGGCATTACCCTTTTCTGGCGATTGCTTTAAGTGCTTTTTCCACAATAGTGCTTGCGTTCAATCCATATTTTTCCATCAATTGAGCAGGAGTACCAGACTCTCCGAAAGAATCATTCACTGCCACATATTCTTGTGGAGCTAAAAAGTTTTTGACTAATGTCTGAGCAATAGCATCTCCCAAACCGCCATTGGCTTGATGCTCTTCACAAGTAACCACACATTTGGTTTTGCGAACTGATTTCAATACAGCTTTCTCATCCAAGGGTTTAATTGTATGAATATTGATGATTTCTGCACTGATACCTTTGGCTTCTAGTATTTCGCATGCTTGTATGGCTTCCCAAACCAAATGTCCAGTAGCAAAAATACTGACATCTTTGCCTTCGCTTACCATCCACGCTTTACCAATTTCAAATTTTTGATTTGGGTCTGTAAACACAGGAACAACAGGCCTTCCGAATCGTAGATAAATCGGACCATTGTGTTCGGCGGCGGCGATGGTTGCTGCTTTGGTCTGATTAAAATCACATGGATTAATGACTGTCATATTTGGTAATGCACGCATCATTGCTAAATCCTCCAAAATTTGATGGGTTGCTCCATCTTCTCCCAAAGTTAATCCAGCATGAGACACCGCTACTTTTACGTTTTTATCAGAATAAGCGATAGATTGGCGAATTTGGTCATAAACCCTACTTGAACCAAAGTT
>CAYUFZ010000389.1:0-365 GCA_964444025.1 uncultured Emticicia sp. | reverse complement strand
AATGTAGTAGCAAATGGAATTTTTCCTCCAATCGTCAAGCCTGCCGCCAAGCCAGTCATATTGGCTTCAGCAATTCCACATTGGATAAATCTTTCTGGATTTTCTTTAATAAATGTATCAATTTTTAATGAGCCAACGAGGTCTGCACAAAGAACAACAACATTTTCATTGGTACGACCTAATTCTGTCATTCCGGCTCCAAAACCCGAACGAGTATCTTTTTTTTCAGTGAAGGTATATTTTTTCATGAGTTTTATAACATCTGTTTTAACTTTTCTAAAAATTTCCTCACCATGGCAGTTTGTTTGGAATGTTGAGCACCAGAAATTGTTTGTTTCAAAGCATCGTTGGCGCTTGTCCGACTC
>CAYUFZ010000388.1:0-2517 GCA_964444025.1 uncultured Emticicia sp. | reverse complement strand
ATCATGACAGCAACTCCTCCTTCAGCCGAAGATTGGGCAGTTCGCCTCGAAAAACCTGGAGAAGGAAATATGAATTTCACGATGAGGGTTTATACCGATACAAATGAAACTTTCATCATCAAACAATCAAGGGCGTATGTAGAAAAATACCCTTTTATTCCTGCTCCAAAAGATAGGGTTATTCGAGAAGGTAAATTTTACCAGCTGACAAGTCAAATCTCTGCTTTGGCAACATTCATGCCCCGTTTGATTGCCATGGATGAGGCAAATCAAATCATTTTGACCGAAGACTTGGGCATTTCCAGCGACTTGAGCTATTTGTACAATAAACAAGTATTGAAAGCAGAAGAAATTAGCAATATCATTGAATTTTTAAATCTGCTTCATCATCGTTTCGTGAGCGACACCCCACTCTCAACATTTGAAAACAGAGAAATGCGATTGCTCAACCACGAACATATTTTTATTTATCCTTTTTTAGATGAAAATGGCTTAAATTTGGAGCAAATTACTCCAGGACTACAAGCGTTTGCTGATACATTTAAGCAAAAAGAAGCATTAAAACAAGAAGCAAAAAAGCTAGGAGAAATTTATTTGGCTGAGGGGAATTATTTATTGCATGGAGACTATTACTTTGGGAGTTTTCTCAAAACAAGTAATGGAATCAAAGTGATTGACCCCGAATTTTGTTTTTATGGCAGAGCAGAATTTGACTTGGGAGTTTTGTTTGCTCATTTAAAATTAGCAAATCAATCGGAGGAAATTTTACAAATTGCTCGAAAAGCTTACCAAACCCCTAAAGATTTCGATGAAAAATTATTCCAACGATTCGTCGGAATAGAAATCATTCGTCGCCTCATCGGATTAGCCCAACTACCCTTGAACCTAACTTTAGAGCAAAAAATGTCATTGTTATTAGAGGCAGAGCAACTTTTGCTAACAAAATCAATATAAAAAAGCTTTCCATACCCAAGTATGGAAAGCCAGAGAAAAATTTTATATATTTCCTTTTTTCAACTCTTCTACGGCATAATTAGCCGCTCGTGCAGACAACGCCATGTAAGTTAAGGAAGGGTTTTGGCAAGGCGACGAAGTCATCACTGCCCCATCGGTACAAAATACATTTTTTACAGCGTGATGTTGATTAAATTTATTAAATACCGAAGTTTTAGGGTCATTACCCATACGGGCAGTCCCCATTTCATGGATACTCAACCCAATATTTGGTTTGCTATCGAAAGCCTCAATATTCTTAAAACCCGCCGCTTCCATCATCAAAACAGCCTGATTTTTAGCATCTTTCCTCATCAAAAGCTCATTTTCTCGATGAGCCGCATTAAAATTCAAAACCGCTTGTCCCCATTTATCTCGAATCTTTGTGCTTAGCGTTACCTGATTATCGTGATAAGGCAAACATTCGCCAAAAGCATCCAAAATCATTTTCCATTGACCAAAACCAGCATTTTTTTCTTTAAATTCAGCCCCCAAACCCTCCATCGATGCGGCACTTCCCCAGCCCTCACGCCAAGTATATACCTCAAAACCATAACCTCTTTTATAAGCTTGCTTGTCGTTTCCTACATTTCGGAATCTTGGAATGTACAAACCTGCGGGATGCCTTCCGTAATAAACCTTATCCAAATCGCCGTCATAATCTGCATTTGCCCCCACATGAAAATGATGATCCATCAAATTATGCCCCAACTCCCCACTATCATCCATTCCATTGGGAAATCGATTCGACACAGAATTCATCAGAATATAAGTTGAGCCTAAAGCAGAGGCATTCAGAAAAATAATCTTTGCCTTAAACTCCAACCATTCGCCACTAAGCTCATCAATTACCCTCACACCACTTGCTTTTCCGGCTTTTTCATCATAAATGATAGAATTCACAATAGAATGAGGACGAATGGTAAGATTACCCGTTTTTCGAGCAGCTGGAAGTGTCGCTGATTGCGTACTAAAATAAGCTCCAAACGGACACCCCCTCATACATAAATTACGAAATTGGCATTTTGCTCGCCCCAATTCCGTTTGTTCGGGAGTCGGCTCTGTCAGATGTGCCGCCCTTGCCGCTATTACTTTTCTATCTTTAAAAGCTTCATTAACTTTTGAACGGAATCTCGTTTCGATACAATTTTCGGGTAATGCTGGCTGAAATACGCCATCTGGCAAATGTGGAATCCCATCTCGATTGCCTGCTATTCCTGCAAATTTTTCAACGTAATCGTACCAAGGAGCTAAATCTTTATAACGAATGGGCCAATCTATCGCAATCCCCTCTTTTGTATTTGCCTCAAAATCTACATCTGAGAATCGAAAACTGTATCTTCCCCACATCAACGAGCGTCCGCCTACATGATAGCCCCGAATCCAATCGAAAGGCTTGGTTTCGATGTATGGATTTTCTAAATCATTTACAAAATGATGGGCAGTCGCTTCTGTCACCACAAATCCAGTTCGGTTCTGAATCGCTTGTTTGGCAATCTCCTCCTCGGTCATTTTCAGGTTATG
>CAYUFZ010000387.1:0-2549 GCA_964444025.1 uncultured Emticicia sp. | reverse complement strand
GTTCGCTTTCATTGAGAGAGATTACTTTGCAACAACATGGTGGAAACTGGAACGTGATGTATCAACCTCTTGGATTTTTGATTTTTATTGTCTGTGCTTTTGCTGAATGTAATCGAACTCCTTTTGATTTGCCAGAATGTGAGACTGAGTTGGTGGGGGGATACCATACAGAGTATAGCTCGATGAAATTAGGATTCTATCTTTTCGCTGAATATATCAATATGTTTGCCTCTTCTGCCGTAACGGCTTGTTTGTTTTTTGGTGGTTATAATTATCCTGGAATGGATTGGGTAGCTGCTCAATTACAAGTTGCTTTTGGAGAGGTTGTTGGGCATAATTTGGCAACGACCGTAGGGATTTTAGCGATGTTTGCCAAGATTTTATTTGGAATCTTCTTCTTTATGTGGGTTCGTTGGACTGTTCCTCGCTTTAGATATGACCAATTGATGAATTTAGGCTGGAAAGGTTTAATTCCTTTGTCGGTAGCGAATTTGGTTATTACGGCTGTGGCTGAATTGTCTGGATATAAGCTTGCGGGTATGTGGATTGGCTTGGCTGTTTTGGTATTAATCATCTCTATATTTTGGTCGCTTCGCCCTAATAAAAACAAAAATGCGGTGTTGGGTGCTTAATTTATAATAATTGAATCAAGATCATATTGGGTCTAAACGGATAAGAATATGCAATTAACAAATAGAGCAAAAAAAACGGATAAGTCAGCTTTAAGTCTTTTTGAGAGAACTTATTTGCCGTCTTTGGCAGTAGGTTTGGGAATTACAATAAAACACTTTTTTTCTAAAAAACCCACCATCGAATATCCTAAACAAAAAAGATATTTAGGTCCTATTTTCAGAGGACATCATATTTTAAAAAGAGATGAGGAGGGTAGAGAACGCTGTACGGCTTGTGGGCTTTGTGCGGTTGCTTGTCCGGCTGAAGCAATTTCTATGGTTGCTCAAGAAAGACAAAAAGGTGAAGAACATCTGTATCGTGAGGAAAAATATGCTGCTGTGTATGAAATAAATATGCTTAGATGTATCTTTTGTGGATTATGCGAAGAGGCTTGTCCTAAACAAGCTATTTATTTAAGACATGATAAGTTTGTGCCTGTATTTACCGACAGAGAGGATGTGATTTATGGGAAAAACAAATTAGTGGAGGACATGAAAGAGCGTTATACGCGTGAAGCATGGACTAAAGAAGAGGCAATGAAACTTTGGAAATAAACGGTGCTTAGGGCGGATGCACTAAGATAATTCTCTATATTATGCAATATTTACAATCTTTATTAAGTTTACCTCCAATTGCGTTTACTTTCGCAATTCTTTCGGTATTGACACTATTTGGTGCTTTGGGTACTATCATGTCTAAAAATCCAGTGCATAGTGTGATTTATTTAATTGTTACTTTTTTCTCAATCTCTGCTCATTATGTGCTATTAAATGCACAGTTCTTGGCAGCTGTCAATATCATCGTGTATGCTGGGGCAATCATGGTGTTATTCCTTTTTGTTATCATGTTTTTGAATTTAAAGGAGGAGGCTGATGAATTGAAAAATACTAAAATTGTTTCTGCTGCAATATTAACAGCGGTGATTTTAGGTGGAGTTTTAATCATATTTTTAAGAAGGGCTTCCAAAGAACCGGTTCAGGGCTATAATTTTACGTCTCAAACTGGTATGGTCGAAACTCTTGGAAAATCGCTCTATGGTGAATATTTGCTTCCTTTTGAGCTGGTATCGGTCTTGTTTTTAGTAGCGATGGCTGGGGCAGTGATGCTTGCTAAAAGAGAAGTTGGAGAAAGACATTTTTAATACAATGATGATATTCAATCTGGGCATCCTATTGTGGGATGCCCTTTTTGTTTTTTAGCATATTTTTTTGATAATTCAATGAAAAATTACTTTCTTTAGCTTAGTTTCATAGGAAAGAATTGATATATATATTCAAACCAAGATATTAAATATGATGGAAACTTTCTACGCAAATATTGTGAATGTTTTTGATGCTGTGGTCAATTTTGGGGCAGTTCATGTTGAAAATGGTCGTATTTTTCAGCTTCAAGTATTAGGGGATGAAAAAATAGGAGAAAAGTATATTCTTCCTGGATTTATTGATGCCCACGTGCATATTGAAAGTTCTTTGCTGACTCCTGCTTCTTTTGCCCGAATGGCTGTGACACATGGTACTGTCGGAACGGTTTCAGACCCTCATGAAATTGCCAATGTTTTGGGGGTTGCTGGTGTTGAATATATGATTGATAATGGCAAAAAAGTGCCTTTTCACTTTTGCTTTGGTGCTCCCTCTTGTGTGCCAGCAACGGTATTTGAGACTGCTGGGGCAAGTATAAATAAGGAAGAAACTGCTTACTTGTTGGCTAAAAAAGAAATTACGTATTTGGCAGAGATGATGAATTTTCCAGGTGTTTTGAATGCTGATAAATATGTAATGGAAAAAATTGATTTGGCCAAAGCTTTCAATAAACCAATCGATGGCCATGCTCCAGGTTTGAGAGGTGCTACTGCTAAAAAATATATCGATGCAGGAATC
>CAYUFZ010000386.1:0-2553 GCA_964444025.1 uncultured Emticicia sp. | reverse complement strand
GGTTTACATATTTTGCTTTCATCTTGTTGTGAGCCATATAAAATTATGTAGAGCAAATGTATAAATAATTTTCGATTTTTATCGAGCTGTTCGCTTTATGAGGAGGCTATGGGATTGTGTCTAAGGTAGGCGTTGAAAAATAGGGGGATTCTATTCCCCCTCATGTTTTTTGGTATTATTTGATAAATTCTACATCATCTACAAAATATTTAGTGTCTCCATTCCAAGGAAATTGGAAGAATTTTTCTGAATATTTTAAGGTGATTCGTTCTCCAGAGCTTTTTGTAATTTGACAATTGTTGAGTCATTTTTACAAGAAAATTCAAAATATTTAGGAGTCAGTGAGCCAGTTTGGCCAGAGTATCCGCCTTCATTCAAAACTCCTTCGTAGGTTTTGAAAACATAGCCTCTTTCGCTAAGTTTTGAGATTGTTCCCGCTCGTTCTCCTTTAGAATAGTGACCTGCCGTCACGTAATATCCAATGCCAATTAAAATGGCTAAGAAAATCAAAAAGAATAATTTTAATTTCATAGTAGTAAATTCAGTTTATTTGTACAAAAAAAAGTATTTTTATTAAATAAACATAATTTTAAGTAGAATATTACATAAAATTAACCCGAACATTCAGCCCAATATTCGAAGCCCGTACTTGAAGATAATTGTTCACGTCGGGAGTTTGGCTCAAATTATACCGATAGCTTGGTTCAATCCATACATTTTTGCCATTTCGGTTGGAGTAGGAAAAAGCGATGGAGGCATTCAAATAGTAAGAAAATCGATTATCGTTGAGGACTCTTACGGCTTCACCTCCTCCTAATAAAACTACCTTGTTTTTCTTTTTAGAAATCTGAATTGCATTGTCAATCTTGATTCCCAAGCTATGTAAAAATTTTTGTTGATTGACGTTTTCGGAAATACCAACCAACTGATAGCTTTGGTTGTCGTTTAATTGGAGCTGATAATTACCGCTGTTGGTTTCATAATTAATGACTTGCTGCAATCCCGAATAACTCAAAGATACACCGCTTGAGAATTTTTTGGAAATGGTTTGTAAAAACCCCAATCGGGCCTGAACTCCAAGGCGTTGGGCATCAAGGGCGTTCAAATTATTGATTTGCTGAATATAAGTATTACTCTGAGGAAGAATGGTCATTGCCTGATACGTTTGCAAAGGCATGATACCTGCCGTAATCGTCATTTTTTTTCTCTCTTGGTGGTGGCGAACATTGGACGAACTTTCAAATGATATTTTTGAACTTGGAATATTCGTCATCAATGGTTCAATTGTTTTGCTTTCCATGAACTCTAAAGAAGGAATTGTCTGCTCATACGCTGTTGTGTTTTGTTCGATTATTTGCTTTGCTTGAGCAGAAGGCATGGAGTCTGCTTTTTGAAATACACTAATATCAGGCTCAGAGGCGTATTGCTCAGGTATTTGTTTTTCAATAATATTATTGAATATTGATATGTTTTGAGGTTTATTTTCGCTTTTATGTATCGTTTTTTTATCTTCTTTTGTGGCAATAGCAAGATTGGAAGAAGACTTTTTTATTGCCAAAGGTCTTTCCTGATTCAATAATAATTGCATGATTCCAAACAAAGAAAGGACAATCCCCGCTACAATTCCCACCCGGTATATCATGGGCAAAACGATGATTTTTCGTTTTTCTTTTTCTTGTAAAGCAGCCTGGATGTTTTCCCAAGTACTTGCTCTGGGTTCTGCCTTGTAAGGTTCAAATTTTCGTTGTAGTTGCAAAGGAAGATTGATGTTATTCCAAATGTTATCATCTGGATTGGCTTCATAATCCTGCATTTTCTCTTTTAAATCGACCGAAAATCGAATCTTATCCCAAGTGTTACCTTGGGGTTGAGCTTCAAAATTCTCTAATTTTTCTGAGAGCTTCCGTCGAAATTCTTTATCTTTTTTCATCCTTATCCTTTGTTATAGGACTTTCTAATTGATGCCTATTTTTGTCAAATTTTTTCTTAATATGGCCTTTGCCCTTGATAACTGCGATTTTGAGGTTCCCTCCGAAATTCCCAAGAGTTGAGCTATTTCCCGATGCTCATACCCATCAATCAAATACATATTCACGACCATGCGATAGCCATCTGGAAGCTGATTAATTATCTGAATGATTTCTTCGTGGCTCAAGGTAGAAATTACGCTTATGTCGTGGTCGGAGTATTCTTCAATTTCTTGGTAATCAGTCAATTGTCTTGAATTGACATTTTGGCGATAATGGTCAATAGCAGTACGTACCACCAAAGATTTTACCCAAAAACTTACCGATTCGGGTTTTTGTAAATCATTAATTTTATTAAAAATTTTGATAAATGCCTCTTGGAAAATATCTTCTGCTTCCATTGCTGTACGTGCATAACGACGACAAACTCCCAAAAGTTTTCCCTTGTAGAGGTTGTAAAAGGCTTCTTGTGCCTTTGGGTCATTTCGTTGGCACCCAATCACTAATTCAATTTCATTTCGCATCCTTATCGGCTTGCTTGTAAGTTTAAAAGTTTAGTAAAATGATGCTTAACCTCTTCTTGCAG
>CAYUFZ010000385.1:0-2554 GCA_964444025.1 uncultured Emticicia sp. | reverse complement strand
GTTCCTGATGTGCTTTTATGTGCCAAAGGAATGGGAGGAGGAATGCCCATCGGTGCCTTTATTGCCCCCAAACATCTCATGGCTGTTTTTAAAGAAAATCCAATTTTGGGGCATATCACGACTTTTGGTGGGCATCCGGTGAGCTGTGCAGCATCATTGGCTACTTTACATGTGATAATTGATGAAAAGTTGATGGATTCGGTGGAGCAAAAGTCTCAATTATTCAAAAAAATGCTGGTTCACCCCAAAATCAAAACCGTCAGGGGCATTGGCTTAATGCTGGCTGTTGAGTTTGAAAGTTTTGAGGTTTTGAAACCAATTATCGATAAATGTTTGGAGAGGGGTGTCATTACCGATTGGTTTTTGTATTGTGATAATTCTATGCGTATTGCTCCGCCGCTCCTCATCAGTGAGGAGGAAATTGCGGCTGCATGTGAGGTAATACTTTCATGTCTGAATTAATTTTGAGATTGAAGGTCTTTTATGTATTTTTATGAGATTTTTATACCATAAACTCACAAATTTATACCAATCAAATAATTATGGCTAGAATATTAACAGGCATACAAGCTAGTGGACGACCTCATTTGGGAAATATTTTGGGTGCTATTTTGCCTGCTGTAAAATTATCTCAAAATCCCAACAACGAATCATTTTTATTTATTGCAGATTTGCATTCCATGACAAGCATCAAAGATGCCAAATTGATGCAAGAAAATACATTGGCGGTTGCGGCGGCATGGCTTGCTTGTGGTTTTGATGCCGATAAAAATTACTTTTACCGTCAATCGAGGTTGGCAGGATATCATACGGAGTTGATGTGGTACTTCAATTGTCTGACTCCCTTTCCAATGTTGGCGAATGCACATTCGTTTAAAGATAAATCGGATAGATTATCGGATATTAATGCAGGATTATTTACTTATCCGGTGCTTCAGGCAGCAGATATTGTTTTGTATCAGGCAAATTTAGTTCCAGTTGGAAAAGATCAAAAACAACACCTTGAAATGTCCAAGGATATTGCGGCGGCATTTAATCGAATTTATGGAGAAGTCCTGACTTTACCCGAGCCTTTGATAGATGAAAATGTGATGGTAATTCCAGGTACAGATGGTACTAAAATGAGTAAATCTTACAATAATTTTATCGATATATTTCTTCCCGAAAAACAATTATTGAAAGCCATTAAGTCGATAATTTCGGATAGTACGCCACTCGAAGACCCCAAAAATCCAGAGACGGATGTGACTTTTAAATTATATTCTTTAATTGCAAGCGATGCCGAAATCGAGGAGATGAGGGCGAAATACTTGGCAGGAGGGTTTGGCTATGGCCATGCAAAACAAGCTTTGTATGAGCTTATCTTACAAAAATTTCAGAAAGAACGTGAAGTTTTCAATTATTATATGGAAAATAGAGTAGCGTTGGAAGAAAAATTAAAATTAGGAGAGGCAAAAGCGAAAGAAATTGCAGAAAATACAATGAAGGAGGTTAGAATGGTTTTGGGATTTAACTGATTTTTTATGATTGAGAGATTCAAATTGTCAGAAAATGGTTTTTTCTTGATACTGAATGGCATTCACTCGCCTTTTTGGGATGGGGTAATGGGGATTGTCACGCATCGATTTACTTGGATTCCTCTTTATATTTATCTGATTTACTATTTATTTCGAAACTTTTCTTCGAATAAATGGTTAAATTTGATATTTGTGTTGCTTTCGGTAGGTTTGGCTGATAGAATAACGTCAGGTTTGATGAAGCCTTTTTTTGAAAGATTCAGACCTTGTCACGACCCTGCTATCAGTCAGTGGGTGCATGTCGTTGGCAATTGTGGTGGTCAATTTGGATTTGCCTCCAGCCATGCTGCCAATTCTTTTGCGTTGGTGCTTTGTTTTTATTTATTATTAAAAATGAATCATCTCAAAAATCAGAAATTGATATATTTATTAAGCTTTTGGGCTATTCTTGTTAGCTACAGCCGAATTTATGTAGGGGTTCATTTTCCTTCAGATATTGTGGTTGGAGCATTGGTTGGGTCAATTATTCCTATTATTTTAGTATATTTTTTTCAATTTTTTAAAAAATAAATTCCCTATGAAAAACAGAAGTATCATTGTATTTTTCTTATTGTGCACTTCGGTGCTGGCAAAAGCACAAGACATTACGCATGGAACTTGGTTTAATGAAGAAAAAACAGGTAAGGTGCAATTTTTCAAGCAAGGTGATAAATTGTTTGGAAAAGTTGTTTGGCTGAAAGACCCTTTAGACAACGGCAAACCAAGAATGGATACCCAAAATCCTGACCCTAAATTAAGAAACAGGCATATTGTAGGTTTGGTTAATCTAAAGAATTTTGTCAGTAGTGGAAAAAATACTTGGGATGATGGAGAAATTTATGACCCTAAGACTGGCAAAACGTATTCATGTAAAATAACAATGGCAAGCCCTACACAACTGAAAATAAGAGGGTTTATAGGGTTCTCATTGATAGGACATACGACAGTTTTTACAAAAGCGGATTAATAAAAAAGGCTGTCTAATCAGACAGCCTTTT
>CAYUFZ010000384.1:0-2556 GCA_964444025.1 uncultured Emticicia sp. | reverse complement strand
ATCTTTGGCAATGCCATTGGCAACAAATATATCTTTTAGTCCATCATTATCCATATCGAATATTAAAGCTCCCCAACTCCAATCTGTGGCGTGAACACCCGCTAATTGGCCAACTTCACTGAAAGTGCCGTTTCCATTATTTACATGGAGGTTATTTCTCATGTATTGATGCCAAAAACCTTGTTGTTCTTTAAGCTGTACCAAGTTGAAGCCTTCAAAAACACTCGTTGTTTTCAAACGTCTGTCGTCTGCCGGCAACATGTCTGTTACGAAAATATCAAGATTTTCGTCGTTATTAATATCTGCTATATCAGCCCCCATCGAACTCAAACTGATGTGAGGCATTTGATTGGTTAAGTCCTCTTTAAATGTTCCATTTTTTTGGTTGATATAAAGATAATCTCTTTCATAGAAATCGTTTGAGATATAAATATCCGGCCAATTGTCGTTATTAACATCTCCAATAGTGATACCCAAGCCAAAGCCAATCAAACTTCCGTAGATGCCTGCTTCGGCAGAAACATCCGTAAACTTGATTGTTTCTTTGCTGTCATTTCTAAAAAGTTTATCTCCTCCGAATTTATCTCTTTCTTCACGGAGGTTCATATAGCCAAGTTTATCAATTGGCGTAAAGCTATTGTTTAGCAAATACATATCCAAATCCCCATCTCGGTCATAGTCGAAGAAAGCGGCATGCGTTGAAAAACCTCCATCTTCCAGACCAGCTTCTTTCGCTATTTCCTTGAATGTAGGTATTCCATTTTTAATTCCTTGATTCAAATATAATTGATTCCCTCTTTGATCTCTACTTCCCGAATTACAGACATATATGTCCATAAGACCATCACCATTTACATCGGCAAATGTGGCACCTGTTGACCAGAATTTTTTTCCTGTGATTCCAGCTTTTTCTGTTATATCTTGAAACTTAAAAGTAGCGGTTTTTCCTTCGTTAAGGTATAATTTGTTTGCTTCAAAATTAGACGTTACAAAAATATCGGCATATCCATCATTATTGACATCTCCGATGGCAACTCCCCCTCCATTATAGAAATTTCGATAGCTGAAAATATTGAAGTCTTTTCTTTCCAAGCTTCTATTGATAAAGTCTATACCCGTCACTTCAGACGGCATACTTTCGAACAAAGTATCTTCATTTTTTTTACAAGCATTGAGTAGCAGTGTACAAGCAATGGCGTAGAGTATTTTTTTCATGAATATTTGGTTAAATGTATTTTTCGTATTTTCAATAGGTAATCATTGCCAAAAATTGTGTAAAAATAATGAAGTTTGGATGTATAAAAAAATAAAAAGGCAGCACCAATAGGAACTGCCTTTTTATTAGAAATTAGATATTAATTCGCTCCATAACCTGGATTTTGAACTAAATCAGGATTCGCATCTCTACGTGGTTGAGGAATCGGGAATAATTCTCTGGTTTTGTCAGTTTGTTTCATGAATTTACGCTCTTTGCTGAATGTTCCGAAACGAATCATATCATTTCTTCTCCATCCTTCCCAAGCTAATTCACGACCTCTTTCTGCCAAGATATCTTCAGCTGTAACTGCCGCTAATGGCTCAACCAATGAACGGGTTCTGATAGTGTTTACATCAGCCAAAGCTTCTGCGTCTTTACCTAATCTTAACGCTGCTTCAGCTCTCATTAAAATTGCATCAGCTAAACGGAAGAATACGTAATCGTTATCTTGGTCACCGTTCGGGTTATTTCTTTGAATCTCATATTTTTGAGAACGAATACCCGCTACTTGGAACTCAGGGTCAGCATCAGTCATATAATCTTTATTGAAATCAGCAATGAACGCCAATGGTTGGTTCTTTGCATCTGTCAAAGGAGCACCAGAAGCTGAATATTGTTGTCCTGAAATCCACATTTTAGAACGAGCATCTTTCGAATCAAATGAGTTATAGAAATCTGCCAAAGTACAGAAACCATTCCAAGGAGCATTACCCAAACCATAAGTTTGTTGGTTAGCATAGTGCAATGTTCTCATTTGGAAGTTCATACCACCAGCCAAGTTCTTATCGAAAGGAATACTGAAGATAGCTTCAGGAGAACTTTGGTTTTGTGTACTAAAGTTAGCCAAAGTAGTAGCAGCCAACGAGTAGTTTTTAGAGTTGATAACTTTATTAATAGTATCATACGCTTTTTGCCACTCTGGAGCACCTTTGTAAACACCAGCATTCAAGTATAATTTTGCCAACAACATCGTTGCAGCATCTTGAGTCATACGGCTGTAAGCTTTTCCTGCAGGTAAGCTAGGGATAGCCTCAGTCAATTCTTTCTCGATAAATGCATAAACCTCTGCACGAGATTTTGTAGCAGCTGAAGAAGCATTATCAGTTACAACAGGTACATTACCGAAAGCATCGATTGCCATAAAATAGTAGAACGCACGGATAGCTCTCAATTCATCAACCGCCGCTTTGTTAGAGCTAACCACTGGAATCAATTGGTTTACTTGAGAGATATTTCCAAAGATGAATCCCCACATACCATTGATTGGCCCGTGTTGAGGAGTCCAAGAGTGACGTGAG
>CAYUFZ010000383.1:0-2560 GCA_964444025.1 uncultured Emticicia sp. | reverse complement strand
TAATTTTGCCTTTCGCTAAAAGATTTTTCGGAGTGGTTTTTTTGAATTTTATTGTCCGTTTGCCTACTTTGATTTCTCTTGGCGAACCATCAGTTAGCAATACTATATTCATTGGAACTTGTGTGCTCAATCCTAGTGCATTCAATGCGAGGCTTCCTGAAGGAATCGTTCTTATTCGGTCTCTTTTTATTATTGCATCAGCCACTTCCTCTGCTGACGGTGTAAGTATACCAATAAGTTTGCTGATTTTAGGACGCACATAAATACCTTGCGAAACTCGTATAATTATTTTTTTATTTTCTAATCGCTCAAGCGCTTTACGAATGGCGTCAGATGAGCCATAATTCAAAAAATCATTAGGCAAAATCAATGAACCATTGGGTTTTCTTTTTATCGATTTTTCTATTTCTTTTTCTACACTTTGCATTTTACAAAACCTTAAATTCTGTCACAAATTTAATATATATTTGTGACATTTTAAAATATATAATATGGTAAACAATCTAACAATCTGCTACTCGTTTAATCCAAGTTAACCTTTCTAAGACCTTTTCACTGTTGAAAACTAAAAAACTGTAAATACTTTCAACAAAAAATCAAACAATTTCATCAGATTCCACTAGTTTGAGAAATTCCTTTTAAAACACTTTTGTTTTTATGAGGGACAAATACCTTAAATTAAATCTTTTACGGTAAACTATTGCTAACAATTTTATTAAATGATACAGGAGTAAGTACAATAATATTTTCGTTGTTCTGCTTTGATTTTCACAGCTTCGCTCCTTCAGTTACATTCAGCCAATGCACTGATTTTCAATTGTTACATCAAATATATTGATTTACAGAATAAATCCCCAAAAAAAATATATAAATTTATAAATATTTTTATTTTAATTAAATCAACGACAATAAATACAATAATTTAATGGAAGTTTGTCTTTCGAAATACTACGAAACTATGTATATTTTATTTCAATTGGCAAAGTATATGATTGTATTTTTTGAGGGACACAAACTAGGTAATACTTGTATTTTTCTCACAATTCAAATTCCTAAATTATTGATTGATAATTAAATAAACAAAACAAATGCGACTATTTAATTCTAAACAATTACCTATCAAGGCATAAAAAACATCAAGTATAGAGTATAATTTATTTAGAGAAAAAGTTTATTAAAATACAGCTTTCATTGAACCATGCCCAATTATAACCCTTAGGCCTACTACATTACTATTAATTCCCGACATTTCACCGCCAATATTGTATCCATAAAATAATGTACATATACCCAGAAGGGTTGCTCCTATTTCAGGTCTCACAAAAAACTGATTATTGCTGGTGGTTGTATTAAAATAATTGACACCGTAAACACCTAAATGTAAAAATGCAAGGGATGTTGAATAACCCAATTTAGGTGCAATGATGAGATTACTATTCTCAGCAATTCTTATTTCTGCTGACATGTCAAATGAAGAATAGACATAACCCCAACCCTCAAATCCCCTATAACCCCTTGCAATTCCTATTTCGCCATATTGATTATCTACTCCATTGTATCCCAAAATCAAATCAAATTTCCCTCTTTGGATTGGGTCTTTTAAAAAATGATACCCTAATTTAAAATCATCTTTATTTTGAGCATTTCCAATTATTGGAATACTTAAAAAAGCAATTGCAAGATAAAATCTGATTTTAATATTCATACATTTCATTTTCTAAAGGGGCTTTCTCTAACATTCCCATACCTGAACCGCCATGTTTAGAAAATTTCGGTGAACTTTTTGAAGTTGAGATAGGTGTCAGTTTTGTTGCTTTTGTTTGTGTAATAGCATCAGGATTTTTTAAATCAAAGGAATGGCCATTATTATCCGA
The DNA here is from genome assembly GCA_964444025.1 of uncultured Emticicia sp. Lineage (GTDB taxonomy): Bacteria > Bacteroidota > Bacteroidia > Cytophagales > Spirosomataceae > Emticicia. The sequence goes on along the minus strand of CAYUFZ010000383.1, from coordinate 686 downwards.
AACCTCAAAAACTTTAGTAATGCTATTACTATAAACTTCATCGCCCGCAAGCCCACCTTGCACAGGATCTGATTTACTCCAAAAATGCAAATGGTCATTTATTGAATTATGATTCGCAGGGTCTTGAGACTCATTTTTCCCTTCGTAAACTGGTGTGGCAATTGTAATCAAATTTACTTTTTGCCCTGTCTTATTGTACATTAAATCTGCTGCTAATATTGCTACATTTCCCCCATGGCTATGCCCAATCAAGGTAATTTCTTCTCCCGCTATATGAAATGCTAATAAATATGCAGCCAAAGCATGAGCAACAACTGTTCTATCATTCTCATTATTAAAGAACCCATTGTGTTCAAATTCTGGGATGTTTGACCATGAAAAGCACTCATTGTAGGTTTTATTATTAGTTAATTTTAATAGAGTTGGAATAGTTTGTTTGTTTTCATCCCATCTAATAGGACTTGAATTTGTTCCATGAATGAAGAATGCCTCCAAACCATCCAAATCAATTGCACTAATTGGCGTATTACTTGCAAATTGAAAACTTGATAATTCGGGAAATTTTTGTTGAAAGACAATTAAAGGATCCGTGCTTAAAAACTTTCCTAATTCCGGATAGTAAATTCGAAATCCATAATCTTGGTATTTGTCAAAATTCTCCTTCCCATTAAACCCAAACCTAAAGC
>CAYUFZ010000382.1:0-2561 GCA_964444025.1 uncultured Emticicia sp. | reverse complement strand
TAGAGCGTCTCACTACGGATGAGAAGGTTTGGGGTTTGAATCCCTACGCGGTCACGGTAAATTATATAAAGCTACTTTTCGAAAGAAAGTAGCTTTTTTTATGCTTTTTTGTATATATTTGTACGTATTTATTCGCTTAAAATCGCATTTATTTTTGAATAATTACACAAATAATTACACAAAATAACGGCTATCTTTAAAGAATAGCCGTAAGTGCTTAATCATTTCAATTTCATAGTTATTGGGTCCCAATGTACTATTTTTTTGCTAAAATAGCTTTCGTTACAAGCTAATGCTGGAGCTGCAGCTCTAAAGCCAAATGTTGCATCTTCTACTACTTTTTTGCCAGTACGAATCGAATCGAAAAAATTAGCAAAATGGTCTAAGTGATCGTCGTATTCTGCTGGAGCTTTGAAAATGATATCTTCTTTGTATTTCCTTTTTCTTTGTTCTGGACTCCATTTTGCATTATATTCGTTGGTCATTTCGTCTTGCATTTTTTTCGAAAAAGTAAAAAGAGAATCATATCCTCCAAATCCAGGTGCTTCCGGCATGATGCTGTGCTTGATGCTTAGATTATTCCCTTGAACATGTATGACACCTTCAGAGCCAACTAATTGTATTACTTCTTGCCCGCCAGTTCCGCTGATAAAGTTAACTTGTAACGTAAGTTGGAAAGCTGGATGTTCGGTACTCTCTGGATATTGCATTACGCCAGACATCACATCGGGTAGATTACGCCCGTCTTTCCAATAACTAAATTGTCCTGTGCTGTAAATACTTTCAGGGCCTTTTGAATTTGTCATGAAATGCGTTCCACTCAGTAAGTGAATGAACAAATCTCCCGCTACGCCAGTACCCACTTCTTTAAAAGCTCTCCACCAAAAGAATTTTTTTGCATCGAAACTCATCTTCTCGGTTACTTCAATAAATTTATCCCAATTAGTAGTCATGGCATCAGCATCTTTGGGGATGGTGTATTCCCATGAGCCAATGGAGCTTTGACGATCATATACTGCATTGACCATATTCAGCTTTCCAATTTCTCCAGATGCCAATAATTCTTTTGCTTTGGCATATCCAATGCTGCTTACACGTTGGCTACCCACTTGTAATACTTTGCCTGACTTTTTAGCGGCTTCTATGACTGGATACCCTTCTGCGATTTTATAAATCATAGGCTTTTCGCAATAAACGTGTTTGCCTTTCGCTAGTGCATCCAACGTGATTCGTGCGTGCCATACATCAGTGGTACAAATCAGAATCGCATCAATGTCTGCTCTGTCTAATAAATCTTTATAATTTCTAGTAACATAAAGTTCTTTTCCAAACTGCTCTTGTGCATTTTCTAATCGACCGGTGTATAAATCGCAGATACCTGCCAGTTCTACTCCAGGAACTTTTAGTGCTGTACTTAAATCGAAATGTCCTTGTACTCCGTACCCAATCACACCAATTCTAATGGTATCATTTGCAGAAAGTTTACGTTCATAATGTAATATTCTTTCTTCTGCTTTTTCTTGATTGGCAAGAGTTGAGAAGGGTGAAGAGGCGGCAACTATGCCAGTAGCACCAATTTTTTGTAAGAATTTTCTTCTTGAATGTGAAGAGTCGTTTTTCATGTGTTTAAGATTAGGATGAATGGTAATGAAATAATTGATGAATTTATTTAATTCCGTAACTTACAAAGGCAATTTTTTTGCTATCGGCACTCCAAGAAGGTACGTTAATTGTTCCTTGACCTCCAAAAAATACAGGGGTTAAGTCTCTAATTTCTCTTGTTTTAAGGTTCATCAGTCGAAGTTTTACTTGCTTGCCAAATAGATGTGCTTGTTTTTCATCCGAAGTGTAAGCAATGTAAACAATCCATTTTCCGTCGGGAGATGGGTGGGCAAACCAATTTGAATTTTCATCAAAGGTTAGCTGTTCAGGGTTCGTTCCATCGGCATTCATTCGCCAGATTTGCATGTGTCCGGTGCGGTAGGAGTTGAAATAGATATATTTGCCATCAGGCGAGTAATCAGGGCCATCGTCTAGCCCTTCGGTTGAGGTTAAGCGTTTTTCCTGCCCACCTTCAATGCCTATGCTGTAAATATCATAATTGCCTTTTCGCTCTCCGCAGTAAGCAAGTGTTTTTCCATCGGCACTCCATCCATGCCAAAAAGACATAACTTCTGAGGTTATTCTTCTAGGTTCTCCTCCTTTGATAGGTAAGATGTAAATAGCTGATTTATAGGGTTTGGGAGAAGGGTCGCTTCTGTCCACGTTGCTTATTGCCAGCCATTTTTTATCGGGAGAAATGCCGTGGTCGTTATTATTTGAAAGGGCAAATCCTGTATTTAACTGATTGATTTTCTTAGTGGCTATGTCTAAAGTATATAGTTTTCCATAGCTATTTAACAATAAATAATTATCAGGATGCCAATTGGGTGCTTCAAAGTGCTTGTTTGTTGCCAAAATGGTTTCAATCCTTCCTGTACTAATATCCACTGTCTGTATATAGCTCGTGGTATCTGTTTTGGACTTTATTGGATTGGAAAAATGGGCAGATTGTCCAACTA
>CAYUFZ010000381.1:0-2588 GCA_964444025.1 uncultured Emticicia sp. | reverse complement strand
GGAACTACAAAATTTCGCATATTTTGATGATTCAAAGCTTAGTTTTCAACTACACACTCAGCCCTATCAGGGATTAAGTTTTCCGAAAGAACCTTTTAAATTAGGTAAACCCAACTCTGAGCCGCACGTTTACCGAATCGGTCATTCGTTGGCACAGCTTGTATTAGATAAGGTAAAAAACTACCCCTTAGTAGATAATGCTACATTAACATTCAATCTAACGGATTATGCTGGAAATGTAAGCATTTTAGAAGAGTTAAAAAATCAATCTGGTTGGCTAAGTGTCATGGCGGTCAGTATCGAATCTTTTGAAACATCAGATTATTTACTGATATTTGGGTATTCAAATAATAATCTCGTATTATCTGAAGAACAAGCAAAAAGGCTTCTGACATTACCCGTAAGCAACATGGAGAATGTCCCTTCGTCTATAAACCAAGAATTGCTTGAAAACACACGTGATATAAACCTTAATAGCCTATTAAATGCAATTAATGAAAAAGATAATGGATATTTGAAGTTTGAAACCGAAAAACTCAATAAATGGGCTGATGATAGAATTAATGCCGCCGAGTTGGCAATCAAAGAAACCAAAGCAAAAATCAAGGAACTAACTCGTGAATCGCAAAAAGTGACTGACCCAAGCTTACAATTAAAAATTCAGGAACAATTGCAAGAACTTAACCGCAAACAAAAAAAGCAAAGACAGGAAATATTTATTGTGGAAGATGAAATTGCTGAATCAAGAGATAAAATGATTGCTGACATCCAAAAACGAATGAAGCAACAAATCAATAAAAAACACTTATTTACCATCAACTGGATATTAGTTTAAAACATGACCAATTACGAAAAACTCATAGATACGCTCAAAGAAGTTTTCATGCTCGATAAAAGAAATATCAGCAGAGAGCGTAAGAGATAAATCGGTCATTTATAAAAACGAGAAAATAGAATTATGAAATTTTACCTTGGTGTAACAGACAATAATTGGTACAACTATTTAAGTACAATCAATCCAGAAGATATTAATTTTTGGCAACCAAGTGGTTCAGTAAATTTTAAAGTTTTAACCCCTGGAGCTCCATTTCTATTCAAGCTAAAAAGCCCTCTAAATGCTATCGGAGGAATTGGTTTTTTCTCAACTCATACTTTTTTGCCTATTACGATTGCTTGGGATACATTTAAAAACAGAAATGGTTGTGGTACTTTTGAGGAGTTTAGTAGAATGATTTTAAACTATCGGACAGATAAAGGTAATATTAATCCTAATATTGGTTGTATTGTATTAACTAACCCAATTTTCTTCAAAAAAGAAGATTGGATAGAAACTCCATCGGACTGGGGGAAAAGTATTGTACAAGGGAAATCATATAATTCAGATGAAGGAACAGGAAAAGAGATTTGGCAAAAAGTAGAAAAATTGCTTGAAAAATATTTGCTTGCGGATTCTACTACTGAGGCGAAAAGTCAGTTTATGTTAGAAGAACCTGAATTTCCTCTATACGGAAGGTCTGTATTAACAAAAGTAAGAGTAGGACAAGGTGCTTTTAGAGTTTTAGTTACAGATGCTTATTCAAGGAGATGTTCTATAACTGGTGAAAAAACACTGCCTGTTTTAGAAGCAGCTCATATAAAACCTTATGCACAATCTGGACCTCACTTTACTTCAAATGGAGTATTACTTCGTTCAGATATGCACAAATTATTCGATAGTGGTTACTTAACAATCACAAATGATTATAAAATTGAAATTAGTTCAAGGATAAAAGAAGAGTTTCAAAATGGTAAAGAATATTATCAATATCATGGAAAGGAACTGTTTTTATTGCCGAACAGAATGGAAGACCGACCAAATGAGAAATACATTGATTGGCATAACACAAATATTTATCGAGGATGAAATCTGAAATCAACGAAATTATAGATTTAATTAAAAAATTTAGAGATGATAGAGATTGGGAGCAATTTCATGATGCTAAAAACCTTGCGATTTGCTTAAATGTTGAATCAGCTGAATTACTTGAATTATTTCTTTGGAAAAGTGAAAAAGAAGTTAATTCCGAAAAAGTTAAAGAAGAATTAGCTGATGTATTATATTCGGCTTTTCTATTAGCAGATAAATACGGCTTTAATGTAAGTGAAATAATTAAAAATAAAATTGAGATAAATGAGCGAAAGTATCCGATAGAAAAAGCAAAAGGTACAAATAAAAAATATAATGAATTTTGAAAGCTGAAGAAGCAGTGATATTTAACATGAAATGATGGGATAATTGAAAACTAAAAAAATCTTTAAAGTTTTGTTATAGATATATACCAATTCTACCTAATGTCAAAGTTTTGGAACATACCGAGAAGAAAACGAGAAATTTAAACTCGGCGATGAGCGTTGGAAAGTAGTACTAATAGAAGAAGAATTTCACAAAAGAATGTTTGATGGGAATTAAGAATGAAGAATGAAAAAGGAGAATATTATACATACAAAGACTTTTGCTTTTGCATTGAGAATAATCAAACTTTATAAGTATTTGGCTGATGAGAAAAAAGAATTTGTATTGAGTAAACAAGTTCTTCGATCCGGAACTG
>CAYUFZ010000380.1:0-2600 GCA_964444025.1 uncultured Emticicia sp. | reverse complement strand
GATTAAAGATTTCCTTGATACAACCAAAGCTCATGACATTGTAGTTAAAATAATTCAAAAAGAATTAGGTACAAAAAAGATAGATGATAAAATCGTTGATCTAGCTACTAAAGTTGTTGTTGAGCTATATAAAACTTTATGGACCAGAAATAACTTCTGGGTTAGTGCATTAAAGAACGTTAAGTAATGAAATATATAAAACCCAATTTTGATGAAGAATGGATGGAAGCGTTACGTTATCCTGAGTTTGAAGAAATGGGTAAAGAAGATTGGTTAAAAGTTGCTAACGAAAATTATCATATAACTAGTTTTGATAAAATCGAAAACGTTTTAAGTAACGTTCTTTTAGATTTTGAGATACTGGATGATGATAAAAAAGAAAGATTCAAAAAAGCATTTAAAAAAGGTAAGGTTGAAATACCAATAGCAATAAAATTCAGTGATACTGATTATGATTTACTTGGTGGTAACACTAGATTAGCCGGTTTAATTAAAAACGGAATAAACCCTAAAATATGGGTTATAGATCTATCTAAAAAAGAAGAAATGAACGAAAAGTGGTCTCAAAAATATAAAGATTCAATTAACTGTGATAATCCAAAAGGATTTAGCCAAAAAGCACATTGCCAAGGTAGAAAAAAAACAAACGAATCTGAAGTTTTAAAAGGTGGGTTGGCAGACAATAAGTCACTTATTCAATTAGCAAAGAAACACAATGCTAAAAATATTCACCAGATCGATAGTTTAGTTAAAGAACTTAAAAAACAACTTGAAGCTGGTATTAAAGTGGAGATGGAACACACAGACAGTGAAGCAAAAGCTAAAGAAATTGCAATGGATCATTTATGGGAAGATCCACGTTACTATACAAAATTGAAAAAAATAGAAGCGAAAGAAATGACAGGTGGCGATTCATCTGGTGCTTATAGCGCTCCGGCTTTCGGTCAAGTTATTAAAAAGAAACACATAACCAAGATACATAATATGACCGAACAAGAACAAGAGATAGATGAAGTAACTGATGGTAGTTCTTCTGGTTCATATGATGTTCCTTTATTTGGTGGTACTAAAGGTAGAAAGAATCCATTAAGTATTGGTGGCCCAGATACCATTTATAAGGGAAGGGCGGTTAAAGACAAAAATTTTCCTAAATGGGGTGGACCAGGTGGTAAATTTGTTAAAATAGCAGACAAATGTAAAAAATTCCCATACTGTAATCAGGGGGATAAGAATGTGTTAGAGTTATTGGAATCACCAGATTTAAAACAAGCCATTCAAGAAAATGCAATCAAATACAACTTACCAATTAAAGAAGTAGAGAGATTGGTAATAAATCAGATTAAACAGATATTTATTTAATATGAAAACTGAAGAATTGAAAAATATAATTAAAGAATCAATTACCAGAGAAATCAAAAATGCTATTCTGGAAGGGATTTCAGATGAGGTATTTATAATTAAAAATAAACAAGGTGAGCCAATTGAACAGTTTGAAACTGAAGAAGAAGCTCAAAAAGCCTTAGAAACATATAAAAAAGATAATCCAGACCAAGAATTAATAATTGAACCTGGTCAAAAATTATCATTTGAAGAATTAGATAAAATGTCAGAAAAATTAGAAAGCATGAAAAATATGAACGAATCAACACATAAGGGCCATTTTACAATGGAACAAGTATTAAAATTAGCTAAAAAAGCTGGTGATGTAGTACCAGATGCACAAGATGCATTAGAAGAATTATGTGAAATGTATGGTGAGAAAGTTCCAGCAAGTCGTGTTTTTGAAATTTTGGATGATTATGATATGCCAGAATTAAAATCTAAAATTAAAGTAAAGAAAGTAGAACCTAAAGAAGAAACAATTAGAGAAGATTGGGGATCATCAGATCAAAGTATTATGAATAAAGCTATTCATAAAGACTTAGGTGAGCCTGAAACTTTCCCATTTGATTTAGATAAAGTACTTTCAGCAGCAGAAGATGCGGTTGATTTTTATTGGAGTGACTGGGAGGAATATCAAGAAGATCGTGATGCGTTAATTAACAAAGCGGCACAAATGTATTATAGTGCTTATTTCCCAGAAACATTTGAGGGAATGAAAGCTATGTTTGCACCAAAGAAAGAAGCTGAAGGTGAAGAGGAGGAAGCTCAACAAAATGAAGGTAATGCGTTTACAGCGGCATTAGCAAAAGCTAAAGAAGACGGTGAAGAAAAATTCACAGTTGATGGTAAAGAATATGATGTAGAAGAATGTTGGAGCAAGCAAATGGAAGAAGAAGAGGAATGTGCTGAATGTGGTGATAAAAAAATGGAAGAGGAAGAAGTTAGCGAAGGTACATGTGATAAATGTGGTAAAGAACTTTGTGAATGTGGGGCAATGAAAAATGAAGAGAAAAAGTCAGTTCGTTTAAGTGAATCAGAATTAGTTAGCCTTATCAAAAAGATGGTAAGCGAAGCTGTTCCAGGAATGGAAACATATGATAAATCACACAAAGGAAGTGGTTCACAAAATGATGAGGCATTATCTGATGTCGAGAAAAAGATTAAAGATTATTTAAATTTTGATGGTAACGATAATCCAGAATTCCCAAATCAAATTG
>CAYUFZ010000379.1:0-2601 GCA_964444025.1 uncultured Emticicia sp. | reverse complement strand
AAAAAAGGCATGACCGGGCTTGGTAGAGGTTTAGGGGCATTGCTTTCGGATAGCCCAAGTGATGAAAAAGGAAAAATTCCAGCAATGCCACGTGCCATCGAGTCGATGAGTTCGATGCACGAAATTGCGATTGAATCAGTTGAAACAAATCCTTATCAGCCAAGAACTCATTTTGATCAGGAAGCACTCCAAGAATTAGCGGAATCTATCAAAGTTTTAGGCATTATTCAACCGATTACGGTAAAAGATGCGGGCAACGGAAAATACATATTGATTTCGGGGGAAAGGCGTTTACAAGCTTCAAAATTAGCAGGATTAAGTAAAATTCCTGCCTATATCCGAACCGCCGACGACCAACAAATGTTGGAGATGGCACTCATTGAAAATATACAAAGAGAAAACCTAAACGCCATCGAAATTGCCTTGAGCTACAATCGTTTGTTGAGTGAATTTCAGCTAAAACAAGAGGAATTGGGCGAAAGGGTTGGAAAAAACAGAACAACAGTCAATAATTATTTAAGATTATTGAAATTACCTGATGTCATTCAAGCAGCAGTGCGAGATAGTGAAATTTCGATGGGGCATGCAAGAGCGTTGATAAATGTAGAAAATCCCGACAACCAAATAAAATTATTCAATAAAATTGTACAAGAAAATTGGTCGGTTCGGAAAGTTGAGGAAGAAGTTCGAAAACTGACCTTAACGGTTCAGGATTATGGTAAAAATGATTTCAGAAACCAGTCGGTCAAGCATGAGATTTCATCTTTGCAATTCAAACTACAAGGATATTTTGGCACAAAAGTATTGGTAAAAGCCAACGAACAGCACAAAGGAGAAATAAAAATACCATTTGCATCAAAAGAAGAATTGGAGAAAATATTGTATGCAATAAAAGTTTCGGAATAATCGTTTTTAATATTCTGATGACGAATGATTGTCGTTATTTCCAAAATTTATCTATTTATGATTAGAATTATAACAATATTTGCTTTTTTGCTCAGCTTTTCAGTCTTGGCTCAAAAAGACAATATTGCTCATTCTGATGCTCTTTTAGAACTATCGAAAGACAGCCTTGCCCAAGGGATGTTGGTCAATCCCAATGTACTTATAAGCAAAGTCGATTCGGCAAGTAAGCGAAATTTTCCCAAAAAAGTACTTATTCGGTCTTTACTGATTCCGGGTTGGGGACAAGCAAGCAACAGAGATTATTGGGTGATTCCTATTGTGTATGCTGCTGCGACTGGAGGGGTCTTGGCAATTCGATGGAATCAACAGAAATATGTTTTTTACAAAAGTTATCTCAGTGAATTAGTTGTCAATAATAAAAAAGAAGTATATATTCCTCAAAATGGAACATTAACGGGGCCTTTTGTCAAAGCACAAATTGAGCCGGCAGTAAAAGCTTATCATAGGCAAAGAGATTTGTCGATTGTAGCATTTGCATTGGGCTGGACTTTACAGGCCATTCAAGCGAATGTATCTGCCCATCTCAAAGGTTTTGACATGAGCGACAATATTACCTTACAATTGAAGCCCAACAGCCAGCAAGGCCTTTTGGGAAATATCAATGGGGTAAGCCTCTGTTTGCGATTTTAATCAAAATGAATCAATATTTATGCGAATAGCACTATTAGGTTATGGAAAAATGGGCAAAGTTATCGAACAGATTGCTTTGCAACGTGGGCATGAAATTTCAGCCAAAATTGATATTACCAATCGAGCAGAGTTATTAACACTTTCGAAAGAAACGACAGATGCCGTGATAGAATTCAGCTCGCCCGAATCTGCCTATGGAAATCTAAAATATTGTATGGAGTTTGGACTCCCAACAGTTTGTGGCACAACGGGGTGGCTCAAACACAAACCCGAAATAGAAAAGCTCTGCCTTGAAAATGAGGCTGCCTTTTTTTATGCTTCCAATTATAGTATTGGGGTGAACTTGTTTTTTGAATTGAATAAACAATTAGCAAAACTAATCAGTCCTTATCAAGAATATTCTGTTTCGACCAACGAAATTCATCATACTGAGAAAAAAGATGCACCGAGTGGCACAGCCATTACTTTAGCGGAAGGTATCATTGAGCATTTCCCCAAAAAAGATAGTTGGGTGAATAATGCCATACCAGACCCTAATCAGGTTGCTATTTGGTCGTCAAGAGAAGGTAAAGTTCCTGGTACTCATACCATCAAATATATCTCAGAAGTTGATCAAATCGAAATATCGCATATTGCCCATAGCAGGCAAGGATTTGCTTTAGGGGCTGTGGTGGCGGCTGAATGGCTCCACGATAAAAAAGGAATTTTTGGCATGAGCCATTTATTGGGTATTCAAGCTTAATCTATTATATCATATCTTCGTTAAATACAAGTCAAATGACAGAGGCACAAACAAACGATACAAAAAAGAAAAAGTCCCCTTTGAGAGAATGGTGGGATTCTGTTTTATTTGCCGTCATAGCGGCAACGCTTATTCGCTGGGCATTTTTAGAAGCTTATACCATTCCTACGGCATCCATGGAAAAAAGCTTATTGATAAACGATTTTTTGTTTGTCAGTAAACTACACTATGGCTCCAGAACACCGAAAACAATTTTACAGCTT
>CAYUFZ010000378.1:1444-2603 GCA_964444025.1 uncultured Emticicia sp. | reverse complement strand
CATTTGCTTGTTCTTTGCTTGGGAAGCGTATCGGAAATGAGCCTAGGGTTACTCTTGGCAGCCAATTACCTTTTCCTACTAATTGGTCAAAAGCATTATGAAGTATATTGGTGTTTGCGGCCTTTTTAAATGGTTCAAGCCCCAACTCACCAATTCTAATCACTGGTTGTGTCCAACTTTCGGGATTGTTAGGGTCGCATTGAGTGGCTTTCCATAATATTGCCCGACAGTCTTCCGCAATTTCGGTAGAAAAAGCATTTTCTATTTTCACAAACCCGTTGTTTATAAAGCGGTTTATTTGTTCTGTCGTTAATTTTTCCATTGTTGTCAAGTTCTTATCATTGTACTGTGTCCCAAGGGCAAATTATTGAAAAAATTATTGGTAAGCAACGAAAATCTAAACATCGTTTGAGAACTATTGTAGTTGGCTAAATATTCCTAAGCAACTGGGCTAATTGTCAAATAATACTAAATCGAATACGATGAATACCAAATTTAATTTTTAAACATGATTTTATTCACTGGTGATTTACCGAAAAATCATTGATTTTCATTTGGCAGTATTTTATACATTTTATCTATTTTGGCATCAAAAACGTATTTTCATTGAACTATCTTTTGTGTAAATTTGTCATATATTATCGAAAACAAATGGTTTGTCTATGAATTTTGGAAATAACTCTCTAAAGATAATCTCGACAAATCCATTAGCCTGACTTATCACGAAAGGTACGGGTTAGAAATTTTAATGAAGTTTTATTTATGTCTGAATATCAGTTATATACCTTATCCAACGGCATCAGGCTTGCTCATCGGCAGGTGTCTTACACACAAATTGTTCATTGCGGATTAATGCTCGACATGGGTAGCCGAGATGAGAAACCAAATCAACAAGGCTTGGCTCATTTCTGGGAACACATGGCATTTAAAGGCACTAAAAAGCGGAAATCATATCATATTATCAATCGTTTGGAGTCGGTGGGAGGTGAACTGAATGCCTACACAACCAAAGAAAAGATATGTTTTTATGCGTCTGTTTTGGATGCACACTTCGAAAAATCGGTCGAATTATTGGCGGACATTACTTTTGATTCTGTTTTTCCTGAAAATCAAATTGAAAAAGAGCGAGGGGTTATTTTGGAAGAAATGTCGATGTATT
>CAYUFZ010000378.1:0-1434 GCA_964444025.1 uncultured Emticicia sp. | reverse complement strand
TATTTGGATTCTCCGGAAGATGCCATTCAAGATGATTTTGATGGAATTATTTTTGCCAATCATCAATTAGGGGCAAATATTTTAGGGACACAAGAGAGTGTCAAGGCATTTTCACGAAAAGAATTACAAGATTTTATTGCCGAAAATATGGATACCGACAAAATTGTATTGTCGATTGTAGGGAATATATCGTATAAAAAAGCTGTGAAAGTTGCTGAAAAATATCTTGGACACATTTTTCCTAAAAAAACCAATACGACTCGTATTGCTCCGGCAGCCTATGCTCCGCAGAAAACCATCGTCTCTCGTAAGCTTTCCCAAGCTCATTGTGCCATCGGTCGGCCTTCCTATCCCATGTATGATGAAAAACGTCTGCCATTTTTTATGCTAGTGAATCTTTTGGGCGGGCCTGGCATGAATTCTCGACTCAACATGAGTTTGCGAGAAAAATATGGCTTGGTCTATGGGATAGATGCCAATTATTCGCCATTTACCGATACCGGATTTTTTGGAATTTTCTTTGCTACGGACAAGGCAAATTTACCTAAAGCACAATCTTTAATCATGAAAGAAATGCAATTACTAAAAGAAAAACCTTTAGGGAAATTGCAATTGCATACCATGAAAGAGCAAGTGATGGGGCAGTTGGCAATGTAGGAAGAAAGCAATCAAAGTTTTATGCTGATGATGGCAAAAAGTATTTTGGACATTGGTAGAATCGAATCATTGGAACAAATTTTTTCGGAGATAAAAAAAATTGAGGCAATAGACTTGATAGAAATTAGTCGTGAAATGTTCGATGAAAATACATTGAGTTCCTTGACCTACTTGCCAGATTAAACCCAAGTATTCCGACGGAAGATACAGAAGAAAGCAGCTCCGACATTCAGATTCTCGGCAATGCTTTTTATACCGTTAGAAATTTATTATCTTTGCCTTTGATTCAAAACAAGAAGAAAGATTATGATGAATTATAGTTTAAATCACGTACCAAAACGTACCATGAAGCCACGTGAAGCAGGTCTGACGATGGTCATGGATAAGGGTCTCAGTATCAGAGAAGTAGAAGACATGCTTTCGATTTCATCACCCCACATTGACATCGTAAAATTAGGTTGGGCAACCTCTTTCGTCACTCCGAATCTACAAGATAAAATACGAGTGTATAAAGAAGCGGGAATTCCGGTATATTTTGGTGGAACGTTGTTTGAAGCTTTTGTGGCGAGAGACCAATTCGAGGATTATTTAAGAGTTTTGGATCAATATCAGTTAGAACATGCGGAGGTTTCGGATGGGTCGATAGAAATATCAAGCGAAGAAAAATGTGGTTATATTCGCCGTTTGGCGACTCGTGCCAAGGTGCTTTCGGAGGTTGGTTCTAAAGATGCCGAAAAGATTTTTGCTCCCTACAAATGGATTGAAATGATGCAGTCG
>CAYUFZ010000377.1:0-2608 GCA_964444025.1 uncultured Emticicia sp. | reverse complement strand
ATTTCCGAACGAAGGACCACCCGTTTTTTCAAAAAATGTTTTATATAGAGGAACGTCGATGATAAAGCCTTATTTAACAGGAGCTTCGATGGTGATGATTGGGCATTTGGGACAGAAAATGGTGGCTTATCCAATTAATCCGACGATTGATGAAAATGGGAATCAATTGATTAATTGGGTTGGTAATTTGAGAGAAATGGATAGAGCAGAGTTTTTGGCTCGTGATTGGAATAAACAAGCAGATAAGCAAAGATTATTGGAAATATATAAAAATTGGCGATTTGATTGGCTGGATGTGTATGATATGATAGAAAAAGCCGAAACAATTTATGAATTTCCTATGTCGGACAGAAATCCTTTGCCACAATGGACTTTTGGTCGGGTGACTTTATTGGGAGATGCCGCCCATCCGATGTATCCCATAGGCTCAAATGGTGCTTCTCAAGCGATATTGGATGCCGATGCCCTGACAAATGCTATTTTGGAAGAAGAAACAATTGATGCCGCTCTCAAAAGATATGATTTGGAAAGAGTTCCGGCAACAGCCAAGGTGGTTTTGCAAAATAGACAAAAAGGGCCAGATGAAATAATGGATTTGATGGAAGAAAGATTCCCGAATGGATTTACAGAGGAGGAAATTCCATACGAAGAATTGGAAAATATCATGAGTCGTTATAAGCAAATTGCAGGATTTGACATTCAATCTCTAAATCAAAAAAACTAATGAAAAAACTATTCGTTTGGATGGTATTGGGTATTTCTTATTCCAACCTCATTGCTCAATCGAATCTGAAAATTGCCAACATTGATAAGGCTTTATTTTGGGAAAATAACCCTTTGAATTTTAGCATTCACAAAAATAGTTTGCAAATAACTGCGGGCGAAAAAACGGATATGTTCCGTGACCCGAATGTTACTTATAATACAGACAATGCTCCTAAATTGATGTTCGAGGCAGAGGAGAGTTTTGTCTTGTCTGCTACTATTTCTCACGGTTTTCTTAGTAAATGGGATGGAGGGGCGATTGTACTGAAAAGTGATAGTTTGAATTGGGTGAAATTTTGTTTTGAAAAAGATTATACGGGAGCTAAACGAGTAGTAAGTGTTGTTACAAAAGGTATTTCGGACGATTGTAATTCAATTGAATCTTCGCTTAACTCTATGAAATTTAAAATTGCCAAAGCCGATAATGTCATTACGCTTTATTGTTGGGTGAAAAACAAATGGCTATTGGTCAGGCATTTACAATTTGATACTCCCAAGAAATACTATGTTGGTTTTCTGGCTCAATCGCCTACTGGTCAATCATGTACTGTTAAATTCTCGGACATTCAATACGAAGTAAAAAAAATAAAAGACCCTTATACTGGAATTTAAATTACAAAAAAATGAAATCTTTTTTATTATCCTTAAGCCTATTACTTACCATGAATGTTTATGCTCAATCAACTGTCGAGGCTCCAGGCTTGGAATATGTGTGCGAACTGAAAGTAAAATTAAACCCTGCATTGGTGCTTGGAGAGACCCCGCACGGGTTGAGAAGAATTATCCCGATTATTGGCGGAACTTTTGAAGGACCAAAAATGAAAGGAGAAATATTGAATGGAGGGGCAGATTGGCAAATTGTTCGGAAAGACGGAGTGGCAGAGTTGGAAGCTCATTATCAGATTAAAACAGATGATGGGGTGATAATTTATATCAAAAATACAGGATTACGGGTAGCAACCCCCGAAATAGCAGCTAAAATCGGACGAGGCGAACAGGTGTCGCCCAATGATTATTATTTCAGAGCAGTTCCTAAATTTGAAGCTCCTGCTGGAAAATACGAGTGGATGAACAATGCCATATTTATCTGTAAAGGCATTAGAAATCCCGACAATGTTGCCATTCAGGTTTGGAAAGTACTTTAATTTTCTTGATATTTATTTTAACCCTTGCCTTAAAAATGAAACTTAAAACCGCTTGGTATGCTGTCTTTATTCTGACACTTGCCAATATTTCTTCCTTTATCGACCGTCAAATATTGAGTTTGTTGGTCAAACCAATCAAAAGAGACTTGGGATTATCTGATACCCAAATGAGCTTGTTGATGGGACTTAGTTTTGCGATTTTTTATACCTTGTTTGGGGTCATTATCGGACGATTGGCTGATAGAAAAAGCAGACGAAACATCATCATGATAGGCATTACCATTTGGTCGATAATGACTTCATTTTGTGCGGGTATCGTCACTTATTTTCAATTTTTCTTAGCAAGAATGGGCGTGGGAGTGGGAGAAGCGACTTTATCGCCCTCGGCATATTCCATGATTTCGGATTTATTTCCGAAAGAGCGTTTGGCAACTGCGATGAGTGTATTTTCGATGGGTGTATTTTTAGGTTCAGGCTTGGCAACGCTGATAGGTTCTGGTATTGTGGCAACCTTGCCGACAGAAGGAATGCTGAATGTACCAATCTTTGGGGAGATTTTCCCTTGGCAGCTGATTTTTATTTATGTGGGATTACCCGGAGTGGTGATAGCTTTGTTGTTGTTTACCATCAAAGAGCCTGCACGAAAAAATAAACTAATGGTTCATTTAGGAAATATGAACGTTTTTTTAAAGTGGAAT
>CAYUFZ010000376.1:0-2613 GCA_964444025.1 uncultured Emticicia sp. | reverse complement strand
ATACACGGGCATGGTGCAATGGTAGCATACGGGTCTCCAAAACCTTTGATCTGAGTTCGAATCTTAGTGCCCGTGCACTTTTAATTTTGATAAATCATGAAAGAATTTTTAAAAAGCTCTTGGGAAGAAGTTACCAAAGAAGTAACATGGCCAAAGTGGGGTGAGTTACAGTCAAGTGCTACTTTAGTACTTGTTGCTTCATTGATTTTTGCCTTGGTTGTTGGGGTAGTCGATTTCCTAATCGAAAACGGTTTGAGCTTGTTTTACCGTTCAATCTAATATAAATACATCTGCTTACAATGAGTAATTTCAATTGGTATGTTGTTCGGGCTGTGGCAGGACAAGAAAAAAAAGTAAAAAACTATATCGAAACGGAGGCTAGCCGAAGTTCATTGATAGAGTCGATTCCTGAAATCAAAATCCCTACCGAAAAAATTGTTGAAGTTAAGAACGGAAAAAGAAAAGAAAGAGAAAAAAGTCTTTTCCCGGGCTATATCCTTGTTCAAGCGGATTTGTCTAACGGTGAATTATTGCACTTAATTAAGAGTACTTCTGGCGTTTTGGGGTTTTTAGGTCAAAATGCGGGTGCTGCAACTATTCCAGTCCCTTTAAGGCAGTCTGAAGTTAATCGTTTCTTAGGTGCTGGGACAGAGGAAGTCGTTGGGGAGATTGTTTCTCCTGATTTAATTTTTTCAAAAGGGGAAATTGTAAAGGTAATTGATGGACCGTTTGCTGGCTTTGACGGAAACGTTGAAGAAATTGCCGAAGATAAGAAAAAATTAAGTGTAAGTGTCAAGATTTTTGGTCGTAGTACGCCTGTCGAGCTAACTTATACGCAAGTAGAGAAAATATAATAAAGTTTATTCTTTTATAAAAGCCTTTTTGCCTGTCAAAAAGGCTTTTTTTATGCTTTTTGTTTTATGAATTTAGATTTAACCGGCAAAACTGCTTTTGTGTGTGGCAGTACGCAAGGCATTGGAAAAGCTTCAGCTGTCGAATTGGCTGCTCTGGGAGCAACGATTGTGTTGGTGGCTCGAAATGAGGAGAAGTTGAAGGGTGTATTGGAGGAATTGCCTCGAAATCACTCGCAAATACATCGGTATTTGATGATTGATTTAGATGATATCGCTTCAATTGAGAGAAAAATAAATCAATTTTTACAGCAATATCCACAAGCTCATATCCTCATTAATAATACTGGTGGTCCTGCGGGTGGTGCAATCATAGAATCGGAAATCGAGGCTTTTGAAAAAGCTTTTCGCTCGCATGTCATTGCTGCTCAAGTCCTGACACAGGCTTTAGTACCTTCCATGAAAGCAGCCGCTTATGGTAGAATTGTCAATGTGACTTCTATCGGAATGAAGCAGCCGATTGTGGGTTTGGGTGTTTCGAATACGATTCGGGGTGCCATGGGTAATTGGGCAAAATCTATGGCAAATGAGCTAGGTAAGTTTGGAATTACAACCAATAATGTTTTGCCAGGCTATACCAAAACTGCTCGATTGCAAATGGTCAATGAAATGAGGGCAAAAGCAACCAATCAATCCCTTGCAGCGGTGGAGCAAGCTTTGATTCAGGATATACCTATCGGACGTTTTACTTTACCGGAAGAAACAGCGGCCGTGATTGCGTTTTTATGTTCGCCAGCTGCCGCTTCTGTCAATGGTGTAAGCATTCCAGTAGATGGTGGAAAAACTACTTGTATCTAAAAAATTGCCCCAAATAATCATCATTTGGGGCAATCTGATATCAAACTTATTTTTGCTTAATGATTTGAATATTAAAGTTTAGCTTTACTTCATCGCTGACAACTACGCCACCTGCTTCGGTTACGGCACTCCAAGTTAAACCAAAATCTTGACGATTAATTTTGCCATTTATATCAAAACCAGCTTTGGTATTTCCGTAAAAATCATCCATTATTCCTCCAAATTCGGCTTTTAATGAAACTTCTTTGGTGGTATTTTTGATGGTAAGGTTTCCGACAATATCGTAATTGTTTTCGTCTTTTTTGATTACTTGAGTAGCGTTGAAGCTCAATTTTGGGTAGTTTGCGGCATCAAAAAACTCGGCAGATTTTAAATGTCCGTCTCTTTGCTCTTGATTTGTCGAGATACTGTCAATATCAGCCGTAAATTGAATCTTTGCTCCGTCAAAAGTATTTTCGTCATTGCTCTCTAAACTGCCTTCAAACTTATCAAACGTACCTGTAACGGTCGAAATCATCAAGTGTTTCACTTTAAACTGTACTTCAGAATGTGTTGGGTCAATAATCCAAGTTGCCATAATTTTTTGTTTTAATAAATTGTTAATATGTATAAACATTGTATGTATATACATGTATTACAAAATAATTTCAATTAAAGTTTCACAGAAGCAAAAAAAAACTTTCAGGATATGAAAGTTTTTTTTTGCTTCTAAAATTTAAGATTTTTGGAGAAGTTTTTGGCAAATTTCTTTGACTAACCCAGGCCCTTCATAGATAAATCCCGAATAAATTTGAACCAAAGAAGCACCAGCATTTAGTTTCTCGATTGCATCTTCGGCAGAATGTATGCCTCCGACACCAATGATAGGCAATGCCTTATTAGATTTTTCAGATAAATATCGGAT
>CAYUFZ010000375.1:1495-2617 GCA_964444025.1 uncultured Emticicia sp. | reverse complement strand
TTTCATTTGTTTCGATTCACAAATTTTTATTTCTGCATTTTTAACATCTTTTTTTGAATAATTCTTTTTTAAAATATAAATTAAATCTTGCATTCGTTAATTCGTCCAGCAAATGAAAGCCTTGGGAGGAAGCAATTAGATAAAAAAATCATAAAAAAACACCTGTATCGAGTGTTTTTTTTATGCTTTTATTTGTAAAATTAATCAAAATTACTAATTTTACGAGTACCAAAAATACTTGATTTATGAATGATACAACGCTTTATAACTTCCAAAAAATAGCAGAGAATAAAAGCTGCTTAGATACCCTTCCTTCAATTGGATTAAATTATTTATCATCCGACCAAGAATTACTCTCAATACTCACCAATCAAGAACTAAGAATCCTTAGATTCACCTTTTTTTGTTTCTTATCTTGGACAAACAAGAAATTGAGAATTCAGACGAAGCGAAATTGAGCCAAAACCAAATAATATTTTTTAAAAAACTAAATTACAAAATATGATTTTAAAATATATGATTATATGAAAAAAATACTAATTCTGCTATTCATAAACAGCTTTGCTTTTGCTCAGAAAACCATCTTAAAAGCATCGTATTTATACACTAACTATGACTTGGAAGAAAGAGCAAATGTTGAGTTGCTTGTTGATGGAATGGAATCATTTTCAAGATTTACTAAAATCAATAAAACCAAAGATACCTTATTTTTTGATGACATGGGGGCAGCTACTTTTAATCAAGAAAGCTCAGATTCTATCAAATATGAATGTAAAATCAATATCATTCAGAAAAATATTATTTTTAGAGATTTTATCATGAAAGGGAATGAATTTGAACCTGTGGTTGTCAAAGAGAATTTACCTCAGCAAAATTGGATTCTTTTAAACGGGGAGAAAAAAATCAATCATTACATTTGCTATTCCGCTAAACTATCGTTCAGGGGAAGAGATTACATTGCTTGGTACACCCCCGATATCCCTGCAAGCTCAGGACCTTGGAAATTCTACGGACTACCAGGATTAATTACAGAAATTAGAAGCTCTGACAACAAAATAAGTTTTATTCTAAAAACAATCCAAAGCCAAAAAGGTGTATTTAATCCTCAGTTTTCTGCTGGAA
>CAYUFZ010000375.1:0-1485 GCA_964444025.1 uncultured Emticicia sp. | reverse complement strand
ACTTAGTCCACCTCCTTCTCCTTGTCTTATATGTTTTGCGTTCAGTATTGTTTCTCCATGTCTAACAAAGAAAAAATATTTTGGTCTCGACATGACAAAAAGTAGATAAAGTAAAAACAATCCAAAGCCAAAAAGGTGTATTTAATCCTCAGTTTTCTGCTGGAAAAGAAATGAAAATGGAAAAGTATATCGCCGTTAAAAAATCTACCGTCGATGAATTTATTCGTACTCTCAAAGCAAACTTACCTAGAGGTGCTGTGGTTAGTTATACTTCTGGAGATAATAATTTAGAGAAAAATTTTGACTGATAAATCTGTGAAAATTTTACATAAAATAACATTTTTTATCTTATTAGCAGAGACTCTTTTTGCCCAATATAGTGTAAAGGGTATTGTCATTGATGAAAATCAAAAGCCGATACCCTTTGTCAGTATTGTTATAAAATCGGTAGATGATGGAAAAGTAGTTTCTTTTACAAACACCAATAATGACGGTGTTTTTTCGCTAACAATCAAAAATGGAGGAAACTATCTATTAATGGCAAATATGCTAGCATATAGTCCATTTTTGACACCTTTTGAAGTAAATCAGGAAAAAAACAGCTTCAATCAAACCATTCGATTAAGAGATGAAACCATCGAACTGAACGAGATTATCGTGCAAGCCTCTTCTCCCATAAAAGTCAAAAAAGATACCATACTCATTGATGCAAAATCGTTTATACAAGGCAACGAATCTGTTCTGGAGGATTTATTAAAAAAAATACCAGGAATCAATGTTTCAACAGATGGTACTATAAAAGTAGGAAATAAAGAAATTGAAAAAATAATGATTGAGGGTGATGACTTTTTCGAAAATGGGTACAAGCTAATCAGTAAAAATGTGCCAGTTTCTCCCATAGCCAAAATCGAAATTTTACAGCATTTCTCTACTAATAAGCTTTTGAAAGGCATAGAAAATAGTGAAAAAGTAGCTCTTAATCTCAAACTTGAAGAAAATGCTAAGTCAAAATGGCTCAACAATGCAAATGTAGGGTTGGGTATTGGAAATGAAGCACGGTATGACTTAAAAAATAATTTAATGAATTTTGGAACAAAGAATAAATACTATTTTTTATCTAGCTTCAATAATATTGGAAGCAATACCAGTGATGATGTCGTAGAATGGTTTAAACCCATGAGCTTAGATGGTGAAACTCAATCTACAAGCCTCCCCAATTATCAAAGTTTTGTTAAATTGCTATTTGATACGCCCCATTTTAAAAAAAGTAGAACAAACGATAAGAAAAACATAAAAGTAAGACCTAGTTTATAATAATTACAAAACCGTAAGTCTGGCATAAACACAAAAATTGACTGATAAAGAAACTTGATAAAAAGTATCAAGTAATCACCCTAACAAATAAAATAAAACCACCCTTGAAAAGCAAACATCAAAGTTCTGAGCATTTACCCAAAACATTAATATTTGTCTCTCCTTCCCCAA
>CAYUFZ010000374.1:0-2635 GCA_964444025.1 uncultured Emticicia sp. | reverse complement strand
CCCAAAATGTTAATTTCATAGATATTTGGTAAAATTTTTCAAAATATACATCAATACAATTGTCGGTTGGATAGTTGTTGATGTATGAAAATACAAATTACGTAAAGTTTTCTTTTTTTAGCTAAGTATTTTGTTTAAAAATGTCTATTTTGTTGTTTTTTTTCATTTGAATGCTTTTCTATTCACTTATCTTATTCATTAATTCCTCAATATTTTAGTCAATTCTCTTTTCTTTGAGTTGTTTGTTTTTCTGATAACACAGATTCTCGTAAAAATAAGCAGATTTTTAGCTAAGGGTTTTGCTTTTTAAAAATTATTATAGCATCTTTGCAACATCAATTCTGTATTCTTCATAAGTTGAAGTCTGAGTTGATTTATACAGACGAGGGGAGAGAATGGGCTCTATGAACCTCGGGCAACCTATCCCGCTTCAAGCGATAAGGTGCCAATACCTACCGATGATTTTTCTCGGAATTATAAACCAATCAGATACGTCGTTTTCATGTTGGTTTGATTGTCTGAAGGTTGTTATGATAACTTCCTTTTGGTAATTTTTGAAAAAAACGATGATTATTAACAATTTAACAAAAAAATATGTCAGAACTACGTTTTGAAACCCTTCAGTTACATGCAGGTCAAGAAATTGACCCAACGACACAATCGAGGGCAGTTCCCATTTACCAAACGACTGCTTACCAATTTAAAGATTCTGCCCATGGTGCCAACTTGTTTGCACTCAAAGAATTCGGAAATATCTATACCCGAATCATGAATCCTACAAATGATGTTTTTGAAAAAAGAATCGCTGCTTTAGAAGGTGGAGTAGCCGCATTGGCAGTTGCTTCTGGTCATGCTGCTCAATTTATTGCCATCAATAATGTCACGAGTGTTGGAGATAATTTTATTACAACTTCATACTTGTATGGCGGTACATTCAATCAGTTTAAGAATTCATTTAAGAATATTGGCGTAGAGGCTCGATTTGCAAATGGGAATGATGTCGAAAGTTTTGAAAGGCTTATTGATGCTAAAACAAAGTTGATTTACGTAGAAACATTAGGTAACCCAGGTTTAAATGTGCCTGATTTTGAAGCCTTGTCGGCTCTTGCTTCCAAATACGATTTGCCTTTATTTGTAGATAATACTTTTGGTGCGGGTGGGGCTATTTGCCAACCAATTAAGCATGGAGCTCATGTAGTTGTGGAATCTGCTACGAAATGGATTGGTGGGCATGGTACGACCATGGGTGGGGTAATCGTTGATGCTGGAACTTTCAATTGGGGAAATGGAAAATATCCTCAATTTACAGAACCGTCGCCTAGCTATCATGGGTTGGTTCTGAATGATGTATTTGGATTAAATGGTCCATTTGGGAATATTCAGTTTATTATTAGGGCAAGAGTAGAGGGTTTGAGAGACTGGGGGCCTTGCCAATCACCTTTCAATTCCTTTTTACTCATTCAGGGACTAGAAACGTTGAGTCTCAGGGTGGAAAGAACATGTGAAAATGCTTTGGCATTGGCACAGTGGCTTGAAAGCCATCCGGAGGTAGAGTCTGTCAATTATCCGGGTTTGGAGTCGCATCCTTCGCATGAATTGGCAAAGAAATATTTGGTGCGTGGTTTTGGAGGGGTTTTGTCTTTTAAACTAAAAGGAGATAGGGAAAGGGCTGAAAAATTTGTCAATAGTCTTCAATTGATTTCTCATTTGGCAAATGTAGGCGATGCCAAAACATTGATTATTCATCCAGCTTCGACCACACACTCTCAATTGTCTGATGCCGAACAGCTTTCGGCAGGGGTTGAGCCAAATATGTTACGTATTTCTTGTGGATATGAGCATCTGGAAGATATCAAAGCTGATATTTCGCATGCCTTATGTTAATCAATAGAATTAGATTTTGAGGAAATTTTCGAGGTGAGTTAATTTGTCAATTTTTTGTTATTCAATTTGCTTAGCTTGAAAAAAAAGATTTAAAATGGAAGAGAATTGTTGTCAATATCATACCTTTAAGTATAATGAACCATTTAAATTGGAATTCGGGGAGTATTTGCCCGAATTCCAATTGAATTATACCACTTATGGCAAACTAAACGAGCAAAAAAATAATGTCGTTTGGGTATGTCATGCTTTTACCGGAAATCACAACCCTTCTGATTGGTGGAATGGGTTGATTGGGGAAAATAAAATTTTTAATCCAAAAGAGCATTTCATCGTATGTGCCAATATTCTTGGGTCGCATTATGGTTCTACCAATCCCCTCAGCATCAATCCAGCATCGGTCAATAATGAACCATATTATCATAGTTTTCCATTTATTTCGATTAGAGATGTGGTTCATGCCATGGATTTATTACGTAAACACTTGGAAATTTCTCAAATTATGATGCTTTTGGGTGGCTCGTTGGGAGGGCAGCAGGCTTTGGAATGGAGTATTATTTGCCCAGAGGTATTTGAGAATATGATTTTGTTTTCTACCAATGCTATTCATTCGCCTTGGGGAATTGCTTTCAATGAATCACAACGAATGGCCATCGAATTAGATCCTACTTGGGTGAGCAATACGCCAGAAGCGGGTATGAATGGAATGGCAGTTGCTCGTTCGATTGCTCTTTTGTCTTATCGAAATTATTAT
>CAYUFZ010000373.1:0-2636 GCA_964444025.1 uncultured Emticicia sp. | reverse complement strand
AAGATGGTAATTTGAATGAATTGGTAGGAGTTGAGAAAATTCGCCAATACGTTTATTACACCGAAACCAAAACGCCACTAACACCAAACGAACATAAAGACAACAAACATTTCTTGGGCAAACACAATGATACAGCGTATTACTTCAATTACGAGAAAAACGAGGTAACCACCTTAGACCATGCTTTTTTGGCTACCATGCTTACCAAAGCCGAGCAGTATGTGATTTATGCAGACAACTGCTTGCTTACAAAAGATTTCATAACAAAGCATCACATCATTTTCAAGAAAATACCAAGAGATATAACAAGATTTTAAGCGATGGAATTAAAACCATATCAACAACAAGTAATCAACGACCTTGCACTGTTTTTGGAAAACATACAGGAAACCAAAGACGTAAAAGACGCATTTTATAATTTTTGGTCAAAGCACCCAAGAACGCCACTTTTCCCCTATTCAGGCACAGCCATTGAACCTTACAAAAACAATGTTCCCCGTGTTCCGCACATTTGCGTAAAAGTGCCAACGGCAGGTGGGAAAACATTTATTGCCTGCAATGCCATTAAAACCATTTTTGATGCCTTTGCCTACGACAAACCCAAAGCAGTTGTTTGGTTGGTTCCGTCCATTACCATTTTAGACCAAACCATTAAAAACCTAAAAGATACCAATCATCCATACAGACAAAAAATCAATTCTCATTTCGGTAACAAGGTTGAAGTATTTGACAAAGCAGAACTATTGCAAGGAAGCGGATTTAACGCCACTTCGGTAAAAGAGCAGTTGAACATTTTTGTATTAAGTTTTGACAGCATACGCACCGCCAACAAAGAAGGCAGAAAAGTTTTTGAACAAAACGGCTCTTTACAATCATTTGAGGCATTGCTTGGCAAAGACGAAGAAATTTCGTTGATGAAAGTGATGCAATACTTGAACCCGATGATAGTAGTGGACGAAAGCCACAATGCTGAAACGGATTTAAGTGTAGATATGCTTAAAGAGTTTAACCCTTGTTTCATTCTTGACCTTACCGCAACGCCACGCAAAAACAGTAATATCATCAGTTTTATTGATGCTTTAGAATTGAAAAAGGAAAACATGGTGAAACTGCCTGTTATTGTTTACAACCATCAGGACAAAACAGAAGTAATCAATTCGGCTTTGCAACTTCAAAAACGTTTGGAATTACAAGCCATTGAAGAAGAAAAGAAAGGCGGTAAATACATTCGTCCTATTGTGCTTTTTCAGGCACAACCGAAAAACGGAAAAGACTTTTTGAACGAAGAAGAAGAAAAATCGAATGTTCAGAAACTGAAAGAAAAACTCATTGAGTTAAAAATCCCTGCTGAACAAATCAAAATCAAAACGGCAAACATCAATGAAATAAAAGGTATTGACTTAATGAGCAAAGACTGTGAAGTCCGCTACATCATAACCATAAACGCATTGAAAGAAGGTTGGGACTGTCCGTTTGCTTACATCTTGGCTTCCTTGGCAGACAAGAGTTCAGCCGTTGATGTGGAGCAAATTTTAGGCAGAGTTTTACGCCAGCCGTATGTGATGAAACATAACTTTCCATTGCTCAATTTGAGTTATGTTTTAACAGCTTCATCAAAATTTCTAGACACTTTAGACAATATTGTAAAAGGACTGAACAAAGCAGGTTTCAGCGATAAGGACTACAAACTTGCCGACCCTGCCATGTTGGAAGAAGCGAAAAAGCAAGACCCATTACAACAACTTACCGTTTTCACAACAACCGAAACGCCAACAGAAGATATTACTTCGGACATAGACACAACAAGAATTTCAGTTCCATCAGAAACAGAATTGCCCAATACAACCGTTTCAGAAATAGAAAGAACTGCCATTGAACAAAATGAAGCATTTGAAAAAACGGTTTCCGAAATGGAAGCCAGCCATACAATAGCATTGCCAAACGAAATACAACAACTTGTGAAAACATATAGTATTAAAGACATTTTTAGAGAACAGGCAGAACAAATCAATTTGCCACAGTTTTATTTAAAAGTTCCTGCCAACGACTTGTTCGGCAAGAAAGAAGAAGAATTGCCTTTAGAAAAAGAAAACCTTTTAGAAGGTTTTGCTTTGAGCAAAGCCGACACCAACATTGCATTTGATAGCATTACTTCTGAACTCTACAAAGTTGACTTGGACGAAACCAAAAAAGAACATACACCAACATTTGTAAGACTTGACGGAGAAGTGAAAGAGAGTGTAATGGCTTACATTCTTGACCCATCACGAAAAGACAGCCGAGTAAAGAATTTCACAAAACGCTTAATGGATTTAATCGGCAATATGTTTCCAATTCCCGACAAGGAAATTGAAAAATACATCAACCGAATTTTAGAAGATTTCAAAGATGAACAATTCAGCGACTTAGCAGCCAACGAATACACATACAAAGATAAAATCAAGTTTAAGATTATTGCACTTTCAGAACAGTTTGCAGAGAAAAAATTCAAAGACTTTTTGGACACCGACAGAGTATTTATAAAACCATCGTTCACACTACCCAAAAGCATTTCACCAGGCGACACAGCAAAAGACATTACCAAATCGCTTTACGAGAAAGAAGGAAGCATGAACGGCTTTGAAGAACGTGTAATC
>CAYUFZ010000372.1:287-2644 GCA_964444025.1 uncultured Emticicia sp. | reverse complement strand
CAGTTATCCTGTGTTTTCTCAGATTTCAAGCAATAATGGCACAAGAAGCTATCTATCAAAAACAGGACAAAATCCTTGGTGTTATGGAAGATTAGGAGATAACCTTGTCAGTCGTTTGGGGGTGCCTGTATTATTTATCAATGGAGCGTCAGAAGGAACTAGCTCTGTAAACTGGAAAGATGGAGCTTCAGAACAATTTACGACCAGTGCTTATACATTGCAAAATTTATGTCCAAATGAAGTGGGGGCCCCCTATTCTCAATTCAGGAAAACCATACGATATTATACCCAAACATTTGGGGCAAGAGCCGTTTTGTGGCATCAAGGAGAGACCGATAATTACCTCGGCACTGTCACTTCTACCCAATACCAATCTAATGTAAATTTTGTCATCAACAAAAGTAGAAGTGATTTGGGGGAAAACATTCCTTGGGTTATTTCAAAAGCCTCAGTGACAGACATTACTTATGATAATTATCAAGGAAACCCAAACGCACAAATTATAGCGGCTCAGACCGCTTTGGTTAATACTAGCAATAAAATATTCGCAGGACCTTCGACAGATGATATAAAAGGTAGAAATATTACAGATAATATCCATTTTTATGGCAGTGGTTTGATTGAATTGGCCAATCGTTGGGATGCCGCTTTGACGACTTCATTTTTCACAAATGCTACGCCAATATTACCTAAAAGTTTGCCTGCTCCGACAGTTACTTGCTTAAATTCGACTACCCAACGAATAACAGCTCCGAAAGGATATACTTCTTATAAATGGGTAAGAATCGATAACGGCAACGAGGATATTTATGACGCTACTGAATCAACAGAAAGATACATTGACCGTGAATCTGGCACCTATCGGTGTTATCTAACAGATGCACTTGGGAGAATAAGTTTCACCCAATCGATAACTGTTCAGAATTTGAGTCAAACTTGTACTTGTACCAACATGACCTATTTGTCCGATGTACCGCCCAATTGGTCAAACAATGGCTGGGGGCCTATTGAGATGGACCAGAGTAATGGCAACAATGCCTTAGGAGATGGCACTACCATTAAAATCAAAGGAAAAAGCTATACCAAGGGCATAGGCGTTCATGCCAATTCAGAAATCAGTTATCCGCTCAACAGTCTTTACGGCTCTGTTTTGGCAGAAATTGGAATAGATGATGAGGTAGCCGATGCTTCGGCAGGAGAAGCCAATGTTAGGTTTAAGATTTATACTGATAATAACCTATTAAAGTATGACAGTGGCATTATTGATAGAAATAGTCCCATTACCAAAATGAATGTATCTGTTGCAAATGCCAATACCATTCGATTGGTGGTTGAAGATGGAAATGGCTCATTTTATGCAGACCATGCAGATTGGGCAAAAGTTCGCTTGCATTGTGTGGATACAAGCCCCCCCTCTGCTCCTTCTAGCTTGACAGCAACCAATGTTTCTCAAACCTGTATGACTATCAATTGGCAGACATCTACCGACAACATGGAGGTTGAGAAATACATCATTTACCAAAATAATCAAATCATTAAGACTGTCGAAGCAGATACTTTGTCGTATTTTATAGAGGGATTAAATCCACAGACTGCCTATACATTTAGTATCATTGCAGTCGATTATGCAGGAAACCAGTCCGTGGCGAGTAGTGCATTGAATGTCAGTACTTTACAAAATTTAAGTTTAACTATCAATCCAAAGCTTATCAATTCTGGACAATCAAGTACCTTGACGGTCTCCAATTGTAGCGGAGGAGCAATTACATGGTCGAATAGCTCTACGCTTACGAGTATCACAGTATCTCCGACAGCAAGCACCATTTATTCTGTCAATTGTAAAATAGGTACATGTACCAGTGTGAGTACTCAAGACACCCTCAAATTGATACCTAATTGTCAGAATAATATTGCCCTACAAAAAGACAAAGACAATATCAGTGGTAGTGTTAATAACCTTAATTTTAATGCTTCTCAATACATTGGGGCAAATAATATCATCAATACCCAAGCGAAAGCACGATATAATGCTGGCAGTGCGATACTTTTAGGGCCAGGATTTACGGCAGATAGCGGAACAGTATTTGAAGCAAAAATCCAAACATGTGTTCAAAATAGCAGTACACCAAAAGCAAAAAAATCGATTCAAACTGTGCCAATAAGTAAGAGTAATTTACGGAAAAAAACATAAAAAAATGACAATATGGCAGATTTTTCTGCCATTTTTTGTATTGGCACTAGAATTGATGAATTTAGAATAAACACATTTATACATATAAATATAGACACAAAAAAATGGGAAAAATTATTGGAATTGACTTAGGAACTACCAACTCGTGCGTTGCTGTGATGGAAGG
>CAYUFZ010000372.1:0-273 GCA_964444025.1 uncultured Emticicia sp. | reverse complement strand
TGGAGCCCCTGCCAAACGTCAGGCAATTACCAATCCTAAAAATACGATTTCATCTATTAAGAGATTCATGGGTAAAAGATTCTCTGAAGTTGGAAGTGAATTAAAAACAGTCGCTTATGATGTTGAGCAAGGAGCTAACAACACGCCTAGGGTTCGTATTGGAGATAGGCTTTATACTCCTCAAGAGATTTCTGCCTCCATTTTACAAAAAATGAAGCAAACCGCTGAAGATTATTTGGGAACTACCATCACAGAAGCAGTGATTACTGTTCC
>CAYUFZ010000371.1:0-2662 GCA_964444025.1 uncultured Emticicia sp. | reverse complement strand
TCTTATATTGTTCTAATTCTGTTCTTACAAAAGAATTATGTTTTTTTCCAACGATGTCAAGACTAAAAGCATTTTTTAGAATAAATTTTTTCAAAATATTTTGGGAAGTATCTGTCGTTGTAAACGAAATAGATGCTTTTGACCCATCTATCCAAAAATAAGTCCAATTTACATAATTATCCTTCACATCGTCATAAATCCAAAGCGTTAGATATTTGGAATAATAGGTCCCCGACACAGTAATTTTATTGTCAATAAACTTTGTTGGAAAACTTATCCTTTCATTACCATTTTCGTAACCAATTCTTATGTTTTCAACATTAATATTTTTGGGAAATTGTATTCTTACTAAGAAAGGCTTTTGTGCTTGAATACTTAATGGGAAAAAGATAAGAAGTAAATATTTTAATATATTTTTCATTTTGTGTAGTTAAAAGTACGAAAAACGTGAAATTGATTATAAAACTGTAAGTGAACTAATTAGTCATGCCAAAAAGTCCAACCTACAGTTTTAAGAATCGACTACTGCTAATTATGATTGACAGAGTCCGTTACTACCACATTTTGAACAACCGTCACTTGATGGTCTGCACCCTCCACTGCATGCAATTCCACAAGTTGGATTGCCACCACTACCGGCCATAATTTTTTTCATTTCATCACGGTTTAAAGCTCCTGATGTCTTTTAATTTCTATGTCATACTTTTTAGAACTTTCAATTATTGAGACTTTATCAAGAATATTACCAAAGTAAATAAAGTCAATTTTTTTAAATTTTATGATTTTATTGCACAATAATACAACTACTTAGAAATCATTTTGTGGCCCCCTCCACAATGGCTAACACACAGACTAAATTAAAATTTAGTCGAACTTAATAAACATTACGCCTAACAGGGGAATTAAAAAATCACGAATTATTTGATTTTTATTTTGTGAGGAGTATGTTTTTAAGTTGTTCTTCTACTTTGCTTGAAGACGGACGTTCTGCATTCCCATCTAAAATTTTACCATCTTTACCAATAATCAGGTAACGAGGGATACCTGAAATCATATAAAAATCTTGAATTTTTGAATATTCTTCCTCATCAATATTGATATGAATTCCTTTTATTTCAGAATGATTTAAAAGGTACTTTCTCCAGTCATTATTATTTTTATCCACTGATACATATACAAAAACTAAATTTTTTTCTGTCTTATATTTTTTTTGGAGTAAAACAGAATATGGCAATTCTTTTATACAGGGTCCACACCAAGTGGCCCAAAAATCAAGATAAATGACCTTTCCATAATAATCACTTAATTTCGCATCCAACCCTTTGATGTTTTTTCCAATAATATCCATTGAGACTTTTCCACTTTTTAAACTTACGGTATTATCATATATTTTTTCTATTGATTTTAAATATTCTGAATTAGGAAATTTAATTTTATATTTAGTAAAACAGTCATCGAAACATTTAGGAATTTCATTTGATGAAAAGGTATATACTAGTAAATCGGCTAATATATATTCTTTTATTTTTACAGGAATTTCATAGCGTTCTATATCTGAAAAACTAAACTTCAAATATGCATCTAAACTAATATTATCTCTATTTGGAATAATTTTTATAATTTTTTTTGAAGTTGCAATTCTATAGTATTGTCTTAAAACCATTTCATACGATTCTGATTTTAATTCAAATATTTTTTCGTCAAAAAGGGTTTCTTTCTCTATATCATTAAGAATTTTAGGAATATTATTTGTCTTTCTATAAACTGGATTATAGTTAGAATAAAAATGGTTCATTTTTGCTGTTAATACATCGATTAAACCTAAGTTTTCTATAATTTTTTTTTCTTCATTAGAAATATTATTTGTTTTAAAAAAAAGAAAAATTTTCTGCCTTAAAAGAGAGTCTATTTGCTGAATTCCAATAGGAAACTCTTCTAAATTCCATTGATAATATACTTTGCTTTTATATTTATAATTTCTAAAGTATTCTTTTTGTTGTTCAAGGAAATTATTAATTTCTTTATCCTCACCTTCAAAACGTACATCTAAAGAACTGCTTAGATAATCTACTAAAACCACATAATTACTTTTAGGCTTGACGTAAATTGTTTGATTTAATGGTCCTAAATTAATGAATGCAAATATTGGACGTTCAACTTCAAATTTAAGTAGAACATCACCGTTTAATTCCATTTTTTGTTTCACTAATGTTTTTCGGTCTCCCAAGATGTCATTTATAAAAACACTTATTTCACTAACAGTAGCATTTTTTGCTCTTATTTGTATTGATACAGCTTCAGCGTGTAAAAAGCAAGAGGAAAAAAAAACAATAATATATATGTATATACAGACCCTCATAGTTTAGTTGTTTTTGTAATTTATAACGAGACACACCTTATGTGTCTCGTTACGATTACTTTATTTATGTTTAAAATAGCCTGAAAATCGTTTTAGACACAACTTAACTACAAACATTATTGGTATTTTTTGTTGGACATTGGCAAACAGACGTAGACCAAGGAGCTTGAGAACAAGTACTAACATGTCCGTCATTACTAATACATTGTTTAGTTGAACATGCTGCTCCTGAGCCGCCACCACTACCCGCCATAATTTTTTTCATTTCATCACGGTTTAAAGCTCCTGAAATATCTTCAAAAT
>CAYUFZ010000370.1:1497-2683 GCA_964444025.1 uncultured Emticicia sp. | reverse complement strand
GAAGAAACCAAATTAGTTGTTAGTTCGGCTAATGGAACTTCGTTTTTCTCTAATAATACTGTTATGCCAGCACCAAATGCTAATGGCGGTTTTTATACATTTTCACGAGCTGGCGGACAAAAAGAATATTATCAATTAAGTAGTACTGGACAGTTAATCGGAACAGGTTATTGTGCGAAAGGAAAACCCATTTTGTGTCTTATCTTGACAGACTTGGAAGGGCGTGATTTAACCTATCAGCCTATTCCTAAAGACCAAGATTTAATTTTAAAATATAATTTTTACACCGATAATACACGTACAAAAGCCTATATTCCCAAAAATATTCCAAGTGGTGGGCTGAGTATTATATTGACAAATGGTGCTAAATTTGTATTGTCAAATAATATTTCTTCAGGACAATTTAATTATCCACAAAGTTATGGGAGCCTAAATGTTGCTCAAGTACTCCCGAGTGATTTGTTTGAGTTATGTCTTCCACCTATGAGAGAATGCTATAATAAACCAGTTCCACCTGTACTTACAGCTTCCAAAACATTAGTCAACTATGGTGAGAATATTTCGCTTACAGTTTCTGGCTGCAATGGCGGGTCATACTTGTGGTTTAATGGCGAAAAAGGAGAAGAAATTAAAGACATTGTTTATAAAGAATCAACGTATTCTGTCAAATGTCTGAAAGATGGTTGTGTAAGTGATGGAGCAACACAAACTGTCAAGCTAAAGCCATTGAAGATTGTTTCAACCGATAGTAAGATATATGCTTGTTCGGGTAAAGCCAAAACGCTTGAATTTCAAGGTTGCTCGGCTGCTATCTCTTGGACTTCGGCAGATGTGGAAATCTCCAATCCAACGGAAGCAATAATTACTGTTAATCCAACAAAGCCAGCAAGTATAAAAGCTACTTGTACTTTAACCATTGGAACATCGCAGTCTGCAACATATACCTTTGATTACTTTGAATCTCCGAATTTGCCAACAATAACTTTTGATGCAGTTCAAGTTGGTGTTATAGATGGAGCAAAAGTAACTATTTGCCAAGGAGAATCTATCAAAATGGATGCAACGAGCTGTACAACTGCTGGTTCGTATTTACTATGGTCAAATAATGCTTCAAGTGTTAGCTCAATAACCGTAAACCCGACTACAAATACTATTTATTCAGTTGAATGTACGAATAATAAATGTT
>CAYUFZ010000370.1:0-1487 GCA_964444025.1 uncultured Emticicia sp. | reverse complement strand
AATAGGGTTTGTATTGGTGGAGAATTTCAATTAAGTGAAAAAACTTGTGATGCTTCAAACACCATAGATTGGTATGAAAATGGCGTAAAACTATCGAATACTGGTAAAACTATTCAAATATCAAAAACTTCAAAAGGAGATTTTATTTATACGGCTCGATGTGTCCAAGACATAAGTAATGCTTCAAAAAGTAAAAAATGTGAGGGTGTAATTTCTTCATCTATTACGATTAAAGTCATTGATCCAAATACTGATTTGACTATTTCAATTACCCCACCATCAAGCAATGGCAAAGTCTGTTCATATAGTGAATTAACCTTAGTTGGCTCTGGCTGTTCGTTTGGACAAATTGAGTGGAAAAAAGGCACAAATGGGACTTGGAACACACAAAATAATAAAACAGTCAAAGGTACTGATGGTTCAGATACTTATTTTGCAAGATGTAATTTGAATGATGTCTGTACCAAAGAAACATCGACTTATATAGAAGTCATTCAGGAAC
The DNA here is from genome assembly GCA_964444025.1 of uncultured Emticicia sp. Taxonomy (GTDB): domain Bacteria; phylum Bacteroidota; class Bacteroidia; order Cytophagales; family Spirosomataceae; genus Emticicia. The sequence goes on along the minus strand of CAYUFZ010000370.1, from coordinate 985 downwards.
CTTCTGCCCCAACAGCACTCAACTCATCGGGTAATAATAATCAAATTTGTGAAAATGCAACAGTAACTCTTACAGGTAGCTGCATAAACAATTCTACTATCAAATGGGAGAACTTAAGTGCAAACCAAGTTCTACCAATCTATACCGCATCAGAATGGAGTCAAGAGTTTAGTTACAAAGCTTATTGCTCAATAACCAGTGGAACGCTAACTTGTGAAACACAATCGGGGACACGTCCAACTTTGACCGTAAAAGCTTACAAAACTCCCCCAGTGCCGAATATAACAGCCTCTTTGGGCGAAAAAAATGATAATTATGCAGAAATATGTAATTATCAAAAAGCTAACATCTTTGTTGAAAATTATTCAGGTGAGCTACTTTGGAAAGTAGGTAATGGACAAGAACAAGGGCCTATTGTTGGTTTTAATGATATAAATACAAGTAACACATACACTGCTCGAAGTCGAAATTGGGAGTGCTATAGTAGCTATGCAACCAATTATATTTTGCACGTCAATAGTCGCCCATCTCCTCCCACTTTAAGTTCAAATAAAGCTGGGTTTGCTTGTAATGAAAGTGTAACACTTACTGCAACAGGATGCTCTGGCACGGTGCATTGGTCAAATGGTAGTGCTGGTTCATCAATAACTATTTCAGGAGGTCAAAACACTAATTATACAGCCTATTGCACCGATGTTAAAGGTTGTGACAGTAATAATTCAGACCCTATAAATGTAGAAATCAGAGAAGCACCTGAAGTTCCAAGTATTTCGGGTAAGACCTCGTATTGTGTTGGCGATGAAATTAATCTTTCGGCCAGCACAAGCACCAGTGGTGCATCTATCAATTGGGCAAATTATAATGCTGCCAATAAACCTAAACCTGCCGTTGGCTCACATACATATACAGTTTCGGCTAGTAATAATGGATGTAGTAGCGATGATGCGAGTATTACTGTAACCGTTCACGCTTATCCTGCTACACC